>JANMBK010000105.1:0-10289 GCA_031360365.1 Methylophilaceae bacterium | reverse complement strand
GATTGCTAAATCATTTGAAAAGTAACTATTGATGAAACCAAACATATTGTTTTATCCTGTGCATTACGCAAACGTTTACATAGCTTGCTTTATCGACTAAAGCGATGCTTTAAAATCAAGGTATAATAACTTAAATTGAGTCTAAAATTAAGCATTGTGCTTAAAATTTAAGTCACATTTACATATTGTTACAAACAAAACTTCAAACTATTACCGAATTAATTTTATGGCACTCGACATCTCCGATATAAAACGCCTTGCACACTTGGCACGGGTGCAAATTAGCGAGCAAGAAGCCAGTCAAACGCTCAGCAAACTCACTGGTATTCTAGGCTTAATTGAGCAGATGCAAGCGGTGGATACCACGGGCATTACGCCCATGTCGCACTCGCAAGATGTGGTGCAAAGATTGCGTGATGATGTGGTGACAAAAATCAATATGCGCGAAGAATTTCAAGCCAATGCGCCAAAAATTGGCAATGGCTCGGCTGAGCATGCAGTCAGTGGCGGTTTGTATTTAGTGCCACAAGTCATTGAGTAGAATAGTAATATGATCAATAACAGTTTAAAACAGCTTGGCCATATGCTGGCTAGCAAACAAATTTCTAGCGTTGAAATGACGCAAACGTTTCTAAACCGCATTACCCAATATAACCCCGGCATTAATGCCTATATCGCGTTAGATGAAGCCAAAACCATGGCGCAAGCTAAAGCGGCAGATGTAAGAATCGCAAGTGGTACTGCTGAGCCACTGACAGGTATTCCATTTGCACAAAAAGATATTTTCTGCGCTAAAGATTGGCCAACCACTTGTGGCTCGAAAATGTTGGCGAACTTTATTGCGCCTTATGATGCGCATGTCATCAGCCAATTTGATTCCGCTGGCGCCGTTAATTTGGGCAAAACCAATATGGATGAATTCGCTATGGGTTCGTCGAATGAAACCAGTTATTTTGGTGGTGTTAAAAATCCGTGGGATTTCGATCGCGTGCCAGGTGGAAGCTCTGGCGGTAGTGCGGCAGCAGTGGCCGCACGTTTATGTGCAGCGGCTACTGGTACTGATACTGGTGGCTCAATACGTCAGCCAGCGAGTTTATGCGGTTTTACTGGCTTGAAGCCCACTTATGGCTTGGTGTCGCGTTACGGCATGATTGCGTTTGCATCTAGCTTAGACCAAGCAGGGCCAATGGCAAAAAGCGCAGAAGATTGCGCCATGATGATGAACGTAATGGCGGGCTTTGATGAGCGCGATTCCACCAGTTTGAATCGCCCTAAAGAAGATTACACGCGCGGCTTAAGCGGTATGCAATTTGATAAACCGCTAAAAGGTTTGCGTATTGGCTTGCCCAAAGAATATTTTGCGGATGGTTTGGATGGAGGTGTGGCAAAAGTGGTGCAAGAGGCAGTTGCCGAATACCGAAAACTCGGCGCAGAAACAGTCGATATTTCACTGCCAAACAGCCAGTTATCAATACCTGTGTATTACGTGCTTGCGCCTGCCGAAGCCAGCTCAAATTTATCGCGTTACGACGGCGTGCGTTATGGCCATCGTACGGCGGAATATGACGATTTGATGGATATGTATATGAAAAGTCGCGCGGAAGGCTTTGGTGCAGAAGTGAAACGCCGCATTTTAATTGGGACGTATGTGCTGAGTGCGGGTTATTACGATGCGTATTATTTAAAAGCCCAACAAATTCGCCGCTTAATCGCCGATGACTTCACGCAAGCATTTAAACATTGCGACATTATTATGGGTCCAACGGCGCCTTCTACCGCGTTTAAAGTGGGTGAAAAAGCCGATGACCCTATCGCCATGTATTTGCAAGACGTATATACCATTGCCACCAATTTGGCGGGTTTGCCAGGCATGAGTATTCCTGCGGGCTTTAGTAATAGTTTGCCCGTTGGCTTGCAGCTCATGGGTAATTATTTTGATGAGGCACGCATGTTAGATGTGGCGCATGCTTATCAACAAGTAACTGATTGGCATACCATTATTCCAAATTTGGACAAGCCAAACTTAGTGATGCCAGAAGGAAAACTATAATGGAGTGGGAAGTCGTCATTGGGTTAGAAACCCACACCCAGTTAAAAACCAACACTAAAATTTTTAGTGGCGCGTCAATTAAATATGGCGCACAGCCTAATACGCAAGCGGATGAGGTGAGCATTGCTTTGCCAGGCGTGCTGCCAGTACTCAATAAACAAGCGGTTGAATGTGCGATTAAGTTTGGTTTAGCGATAAATGCCGATATTCCAGCGCGCTCAGTGTTCTCACGCAAAAATTATTTTTACCCTGATTTACCAAAAGGTTACCAAATTAGCCAATTTGAATTGCCAATAGTCGGCAAAGGTGCGGTGACGATTCAAGTGCCAGCCAACGGTAAAAACGCTGCTTACGAAAAAGTGATCAATATTACCCGCGCCCATTTAGAAGAAGATGCGGGCAAATCTAGCCACGGCGTGGTGGAAGGTATGAGTGGCATTGATTTAAACCGCGCAGGTACGCCGCTTTTGGAAATCGTCACTGAGCCAGATATGCGGAGCGCAGCTGAGGCGGTGGCATATGCCAAAAAACTACATGAATTAGTGCAATGGATCGACATTTGCGATGGCAATATGCAAGAAGGCAGTTTTAGGTGCGATGTAAACGTATCGGTGCGCCCAAAAGGGCAAGAGAAATTTGGCGCGCGGCGTGAGATTAAAAACTTAAACTCGTTCAAATTTATGACGCAAGCGATTGAATACGAAATGCGCTGGCAAATAGAAACGCTAGAAGATGGTGGGAAAATTCAGCAAGCAACGGTGTTATTTAATCCTGATACGGGAGAAACTAAAGCCATGCGCTCTAAAGAAGAAGCCAACGATTACCGCTATTTTCCAGACCCAGATTTACTGCCGTTAGAGGTAACGGATGCAGACAAGGCGCGCGTACAAGCCACCATGCCAGAGTTGCCAGAGGCGATGAAGGCAAGATTTGAAGCAGAATATGGGTTGTCTTTATATGATGCGCAACAACTTACTAACTCGAAAGATACAGCAGAATATTTTGATAGAGCAATGCTTGAACTAACGCACACTGAAGGTGCTATGGCGATTAGATTAGGTAAAACGGTTGCAAATCTTATAATTAATGAAATTTCACCACGTGTAAATAAAGCCGACATTACAAACTCTAATATCAGAAACAGCCCAGTCACTGCATGGCATGTAGTTTGTATGGCCAAATATATAGCCGATAATAAAATTAGTCTTAAATCAATTAAAGAAGTAATAATTCCAATAATATGGGATGAAAATCTAGATCATGCCGATGCTGTAAATGAAATTATTGCATCCAAGGGCTTAAAGCAAGAGTCCGACGCTGGTGCCATTGAAGCCATCATTGATGAAGTGTTAGTAGCTAATCCAGCGATGGTAGAAGAATTCAAAGCAGGTAAAGAAAAAGCGTTTAATGCGCTGGTAGGTCAGGCCATGAAGGCCAGCAAAGGCAAAGCAAACCCCGCACAAGTGAATGACATATTAAAGAAAAAACTGACTGCTTAAGCTATTTTTTGCTTGCTGCTGTTGCTGGAGTGTTATTGGTGTTGGTGTTATTTGTGCTTGGTGCACCACTTGCAGCAGGGCTGGGAGGCGCATCAATATTGGCTGGTGGCGGTGCTTGCAAATAAGGTTGTTTTAATGCGATAAAACGTGCTTTCTCTTCAGTATAGCGCGCGCTGGTTGCCGCCATACTCAATTTTCGTTGCTCCAACTGCTTGTCGATGTTGGCAATTTCTGTTTTAGACAATTTCAATTCATCAATTAAATATGCTGGCATAGGCTTTTCACGTGCTTTAAAGCCATCAGCTAATTTGTTATTACGCGCGGTTCTGTTGGTAATATTAATTTTTTGTTGACCAAGCGCCTGCAATGCCGCTTTATCTAATTCTAAATTACGCTCTTTTGCTAAATCAATCTCTTCTACTTTCGTATAAGACGCAAGCAAAATTTTATCTTTGCGCTCTTGCGCCAATTTTTGCTGGTCTTGTAATTCATTCGATTTATCGGCGGCCACATTTTTTTTAACCACCATACCTTGTGTGTTCATTTCGGCATTGTTTCTCCCAGCCTCGCTTGCAGGCATTTTATCGCCATATTGCGTTACGCCTTTGCTGTCCACCCACTTGACAATTTTTTTGCCTTCAGCCGAGGCAAGGTTAGACATTGCCAATAGACCAACCAACAAAATGAAACTTATTTTTTGCATACTAATATTTATAGTCTGTTAACTATTCCATTAATTTACGCCATACTGTTGGCGATACGTTTGAATGTTAAGCAAATGTTGTGCCATATCTTGTTGATTTGATGCATATTCTAGCAAATCGCTTAAATTAGCGATGCTGCACACGGGTAATTGGTAACTCACTTGCACCTCTTGTACGGCAGATAGCACGCCTAAGCCTTTCTCTTGCCTATCCAATGCTATGGCTACACCGCAAGCACTGGCATCATGCTGCGCAATTAAATCAATTGATTCGCGTACTGAGGTGCCAGCAGAAATGACGTCATCTATAATGAGTACGCGACCTTGCAGTGGCGCACCCACAATCAAACCACCTTCACCATGGTTTTTGGCCTCTTTACGGTTGTAAGCATAAGGGTAATTGTGACCATTTTTGGCAAACGCAATGGCAATACTGGCCGCTAGCGTAATGCCTTTGTAAGCAGGGCCATACAGCATATCAAACTGGATGCCTGACTTTTGAATCGTTTCGGCGTAGAATTCGCCTAATTTTAGCAGGCTGGCACCATCGTTAAACAAGCCAGCATTGAAGAAGTACGGGCTGACGCGCCCTGCTTTGGTTTTAAATTCGCCAAATTTAAGCACCTGTTTTTGGATGGCGAAAGCAATAAAATCTTGGCTAATGTTAGACATGATATTGATAAAAGAAAGTAATTAATGCGCATTATAACGGCTAATTTAAATGGCATACGCTCTGCCGCCAACAAAGGCTTTTTTAGCTGGCTGCAAACCACGCAGGCCGATGTGGTGTGCTTGCAAGAACTTAAGGCGCAAGCGGCAGACTTAACGGCTGAAATGCTGGCGGCTTTACCCAACGGCATGCCTGCCTCAAACGGCTACTATGGCCATTTTCATTATGCCGAGAAAAAAGGCTATAGCGGCGTGGGCATTTACTCTAAACAAAAGCCAGATGAAGTCATTGAAGGCACAGGAATTGCTGACATTGACAAAGAAGGCCGTTACATAGAGGCGCGCTTTGGCAATTTAAGTGTAGTTTCATTGTACTTGCCCAGCGGTTCAAGCGGCGAAGAGCGTCAAACTTTTAAGTTTAGTGTGCTGGCGAGCCTGCTGCCGCATTTTGAGGCGCTAGCAGCTAGTGGCCGAGAGGTGGTAATTTGCGGCGATTGGAACATTGCGCATCAAGAAATTGATTTGAAGAATTACAAAGGTAACCGAAAAAACTCTGGTTTTCTACCAGAAGAGCGCGCTTGGTTGGGAGATTTGTTTGCGCGAGTAGGTTGGACGGATGTTTACAGAGTTTTACATCCAGCCACTACTGAGGAGTGCTACACTTGGTGGAGCAATCGCGGTGCGGCTTATGACAAAAATGTAGGTTGGCGTATTGATTACCAAATTGCAACACCAAATTTGGCAGAAAAAGCTTTGCAGTCAACCATTTACAAGCAAGAACGTTTTAGTGATCACGCGCCTTTAATCATAGATTATCAATAAGATTATTTTGCAAAAAAAAGCTCACAGAAATCAAACGCTAGGTATATCTTTTCTGTTACTTGCTATCATGCAAGTGGCTACAAGCAATGCAATGGCGGGCGAGGTGATTGCACCAGAAAATTCAAACACAAATTCCAATGTTAGCCCTGCAGTCAATATTAGCGATTTATATTCCGACATTGACATGCGTTTGCGCTTAGCAACTAAAGCTGGCGTTGCAGCTTGCCAAGCAACTCAGTGCGAGGAAAACCGTGATTTTGATGCGCGTGTAAGCGCCATTGGCCAACATCTTAGCAAGGCGGCTTTACAGCTCTATCCGCAGCAAAAAAAAGTGATTAAGCGCATGGTGTTTTCGGTGGCAGATAAGCTAGAAGCGGGCACCGCATCTAACAATAAAGGTCAAGTTGTGGTGTTACGCGGTTTGCAACATTTACAGTTAAGCGATGATGCGCTTGGTTTTGCGATTGCGCGTGAAATGGCACATGTGATGGCGGGCCATCATGCTACAAATACTTCTACCAAACTGATTATTTCTGCGCTGGTCAGCGTGCTGTTTCCGGCAGTAGCAATTATTGGCGCTTCTAGCGCGGCCGCGCAGGCCAGCACGGCCACCACGCTTATTACTAGTGCAGCTTCTACCGCCACTTCGATGGTTGGTAGCGAAGTGGTGATGGCTAAAATGAAACCCACGCAACTCAATCAAGCCGATGAAATGGCCCTTGCCATCATGGAAACAACGGAGTGGGACATGCGTTCTGTAGAAAGCGTGCTGACACTAGATGAGCCGCCACTAAGCGCATGGATGTTAGACTTGCAGGCAAGTAAAAATAGGCTGCAAAGCTTCATAGAGAAAGAAGATGCTGAGATTGTGCTTTTAGAAGATGAAGATGTAGACCTAACGCAAGAAAGTGTTGCTAGTGATGAAGAAGTTAGCCATAACGTCAATGCTGACGTTTATATAGTGCCGCTGAACGAAGCTGCTGTTGAATAGCAAACTCCTCCCGCTTTAAAAAACTCCCCAGTAGTCAATTTAAAAATTGTTGTAAGGATTCTTTTTTAGTGACGACTAAGAAAGGCGGCATGAGATGAATCTAATTTGTCCTGCTTCACGTATCAATATATTCTACCTTTCTAATCTAAGATGGTAGATTTTTACAACAATTAGGAAGGAACTATTATGTCTATTCAAACATCATCAAAAACGAGTAAAGGCGCATTATTGGCAGTTGGCGCAGCAGCATTAATTTTAGCGGGTTGCGCTGGCACTGGTACTAAGTCAGCAGAAACCAGCACTAATGTTGCATGCGTTGGCGTTAACTCATGTAAAGGTACTAGCGACTGTAAAACGGCTGGCAATGCGTGTAAAGGTCAAAATGCTTGCAAAACGGCTAAAAATGCTTGTAAAGGTCAAGGCTCCTGCAAAATGGCTGCTAACGCATGTAAAGGTCAAAATGATTGTGCAACCCATGGTCATTCAGCTTTAACTGGCGAAGAATGTACTTCTAAAGGCGGTCACGCAGTTTAAGTAGTGATGAATATGCAGCAAAGAACGGGCATGGCGCTTTATTTTAAATACGCGTGCCTGTTCTGCTTTTGGTACTATCATGTGTCAAATTATTGCGTTATTACAGAGATTAAACACTGAATAAGTAGAGCAAAAAATGTCTGCAAATGCATCAGCAAACCCATCATTTTTAGGCTTTGGCTTAGGTCTGCGAACCGAGCATTACAATGCTATTTTAGAAAGCAAACCAAAAGTTGATTGGTTTGAGGCCTTGTCTGAAAATTATATGATTCCAGGTGGTAAACCGCTCGATTTTTTAGATAAAATTCGTGCCGATTACCCCATGGTCATGCATGGCGTGTCGCTTTCTATTGGCTCAACCGCTGATGTTGACAAGGATTACTTACGTGATTTAAAAAAACTGGCGGATCGTATTCAGCCCGCTTGGATTTCTGACCATTTATGTTGGACCGGCGTGCACGGCCAAAACATACATGATTTATTGCCTTTACCTTATACCGAAGAAACGGCCAAGCATGTGGCAGAGCGGGTGAAGATTGTGCAAGATTATTTGGGTCGCCAAATATTGCTAGAAAACGTTTCCAGCTATGCTAGCTATGTAGACTCCAATATGACTGAATGGGAGTTTATTAGCCAAATTGCTGAACAGGCAGATTGTTTGCTACTGTTAGATGTGAACAATATTTACGTGAGCAGTTATAACCATCAGTTTGACGCTAAAGCATTTATTGACGGCGTGCCAGCGAATCGTATCCAGCAAATCCATTTGGCAGGGCACCAAAATAATGGCGATTATATTATCGATACCCACGATGCACCTGTGATTGATCCCGTGTGGGATTTATACGAATATGCGATTTCACGCTTTGGCGCGGTTTCCACCATGATAGAGCGCGATGACAAAATACCAGAGTTAGAAGTGTTGGTAGAAGAATTAGAGGTTGCACGTAATATTTTTTCAACCACGGCTCAAAAAACATCGGCCCACAAGCCACTTGTAGTTAATTTATGGCCATGAGCCTTCCAGAGCACGTTAAGTAAAGCAAATGGCAATGAGTAATTTAGCACCATTAAATTTAATCCAGTTGCAAAATGATTTTCAAGCCTATTTGTTAGATAGTAACTTGCAACATAAAAACAATGGCGCCGCCTTTACCAAAAAAATCGTCAATGATAAAAAAGTAGGCGTAAAAAAGCGTTTGGGTATTTATGCGGATGGTTACCGATTGCGCATTATCGAAGCACTGGCAAGCGCATATCCTATTTTAAAAACTTGGTTGGGCGATGATTTGTTTGATAAAACCGCGCGTAGCTATATCGACCAGTACCCATCTACTTATCGCAATATGCGCTGGGTGGGAGATGTCATGTGCAAGCATTTGACCAAAACGCTACCTAAGCATCCCATTGCGGCAGAGATAGCGCAATTTGAGTGGGCGCTAGGTTTGGCGTTTGATGCAGAAGATGCGCCCGTATTAAGCCTGCAAGATTTAGCAACGATTACGCCAGAAAACTGGGGCGACTTACGATTTAAATTTCATCCTGCGGTGCAATTATTAAGCCCAGCATATAATGTGTTGCTGGTTTGGCAAGCTTTAAATAGTGACGAAACACCGCCGAAAGCAACGCAAATTAACGAACCTTGTGTGGTGTGGCGAAAAGAATTGAATTCACATTATCGCCCGCTTGAACCTGCTGAATATGCTGCGATACAAAGCGTTATTTTTGGCTTAAGTTTTGGCGAGCTGTGCGAATCTTTGCAAGAAAATGCCAGCGAGGAAAATGACAGTGAGGAAGTGGCAACCATGCAAGCTGCACAATATTTATCAGGCTGGCTGAATGGCGGCCTAATTACAGCAATTGTTGATTAAAAATTAATGCTCTGCAGGCCGCATGGATATTGGTCTGCAGAGCATGCCTACTTGTTATTATTTACTCTTTAAATAATTTAACTAGCACAAAACTTCAGCTTCAAACTTTGTAATATCTCACCGGTTTGGCTGTTCTGCACGAAAATCACCGCGCCCGCATCACGCTTTGCCCATGCGGCGTCCAGCGTAAAATTTTTGCTAAATTCGTTTTGATTATTGATTTGATATGCGCCAAAAAACTCCCGTACCACGTAGTCATGCTTCAGCTCGCGGCCACTGTTTTCGCCTGCATTCACTTTACTCACTAATTTATTTTCATAAACCGCTACAAACACATCGACATTTTTTGCATCAGCTGGGTTAGTGGTTTGCGCACTGGTTTTCAGCGTCATTTTGCCATTTTCTTGTGTCGCATCTAAACTTAAATTGGCGCGCGAGGCCAACTTTACATTTTTCTCAACGCTTTCATTTAACCGCGAATTATCCCAGCCTTTAAAATCACGACCACTCATCACAAATTGCGGCGTATACACAAAACCTGCACCGCCAAAAGCGGCAATTTTGCGCTGCCTGTCACTATATTCCGCCTTAGAGAATTTATCTTTCCAGCCAATATAATCCCAATAATCCACATGAAAAGCCAATGGCGTGACTTTGTCAGTTTTAATGCTACTTAACCATTTATCGGCGGGTGGACAACTGCTGCAACCTTCAGAAGTGTAAAGTTCGAGTAAGGGTACAGTTGCCGTACCGCTTTTGGCAGAACATTCAGCCGCAAAAGAGGTGCTCTGGAAGGCACATAGAATAAGGCTGGTAGCGATGCATGTTTTAGATATAGGCTTGGAAATAATACGCATAAAAGTCCTTATTGAGTGCAATAAAATTTAGTCGCTGTATTTGCCAAAACCTTACAGATTATTTTTACCGCAAATTCGTGCATTAGTTAGAATGTGGCTTTAGCATATTGAAACGAAACTATGTATCAACTACAGCGCATCCACCGTCTAATCGCCATTTTATTACTCGGTTTTGCCTCGGGGCTGCCACTGGCGCTAACGGGTCAGGCGATGCAAGCGTGGCTAACAACCGATGGCGTGGCGATTGCTACAATCGGTTTTTTGGCATTGGTGGGCATGCCTTACACCTTTAA
>JANMBK010000091.1:0-7145 GCA_031360365.1 Methylophilaceae bacterium | reverse complement strand
AAAATGGGCAGGGCAGATTTAATTGGGCCAAGCAAAAAACACTTAATTCCTGCGTTTCAGCCTGCGGTGATGGGTACTGTACGGCAATCTGATGGCAGCGTGTTTAAACCAAAAGTGTTGCCAAAAGCTTTTAACAACTTTAAGAATGCGGCGAGACCCGCGTTTAGTAAAACCACTAGGGTTAAATGAGTTTCCATGCCTTGAGCTTTGTGTGCCAAGCGTTGATGGCATCTTCTGCAACTCTCAAGCCATTGAATGTAGTAGTGCCATGCTGAATTTGCATAGAGAGTTCCCAGCCCGCTCCCGTTAGACAATCTTTACCAGAAACTTGTCCAATAATTGGAACGATGCCACTTCGAGGTGGTTGAGTTAGGTTCATATGTTTATCTAAGTTTGCGAGGTCAGCTAATAATGATAATCTTGGGTCATTTGTGACTGCATCTTCGACATCCTTAGGTTTTAGTCTAAGTCCGACCGCCGCGTCCTTCAAAGCATCTTTCAGATGGTAAGTTTGGATAAAAAAAGATAAAAGGCGTTGCTGTGCTGCATGGATTGATTCACTGCTCATAGTTTCTGTGTGTGGGCTTAGGATTGTCTTTATCTCGTCTTGGATATGCTTCCAGCGTTGCTTCCAATCTCTAACTTGGTTTCCAGGAATAAGCTCCGCGGTCAAACTGTCGGAGGTGGAGGCCGTTTCTACAATTCCTACCCTATGAATTAAGCCCGTCTCGCCACAATGTGGGCATGGAGGGCGCACTGCCATATCTGCGACTTCGCGGAGTCGTGAGGCGCCACATTTTGAACAACAAGTTGAGTCCATGATGGATTTTCTTAAGTTATAACTCAAAAAATTATAACTTGAAATCAATAAGGAATTCCATTTGTAAAGTTTCGTCATATCATCTTCAGTCAACCAGCGCCATTCACCAACCGCCAAGCCATTATTAGTTATAATGTATTAATTTGAATAGTTTTAAGCTATCTACATAATTAGCCAGGGCGGCAACCATTAATCCACATGGCAATATTCGCCTTATGTAAACCTAAAACATAGCGCTTAACTCCCTCTAATATTGAACTAAATAGCGTTACGCTTTGTCTTTTAAGCAGAGTTAAATTAGGGGGTACCATGGGCAATTTTACAATTAATAAAATCATTCTAGGTTCTATATTTGTTTTACTGACTTTTGCAGCACAAGCCACTGAAAAAGGTTTATTTTGGAAGCTTGAATCACCTGAAGGTGTGGTGAGTTATTTGTTTGGCACTATTCATACCGATGACAACCGTGTGGCAGATATTAGCCCTAATGTGCTTGCAGCCATTAACAGTGTTGACACTTTTATGATGGAAGCAGAGGCAAACAATGATCCGAGCGTGATGTTGCTTAAAGAAGGTAATTTGGCCTCACAGCTTACCGAAGCTGAGTTTGAACAAGTGCGTGAGTTGGCGGATTTTCATGTGATGCACATGGGTGCTGCTATGCAGATGAAACCCTGGTTGCTGGCAGTGGTTTTTGATTTGCCCAAGCCACAAACGCCATTTGCGCAAGATAATTTGTTAATGACTAAAGCTGAAGAATTAGGCAAAAATGTGTCGGGCATTGAGACTGCCAAAGAACATTTTGGCGTGATGGATGACTTTAGTATGGATGAACAAATGGTGATGTTGCGTGCAGTTTTGAAGCGCACGCCAGAGCAAAAAGTGGTTGATTTTGAAAGCCTGATGGCAGTGTATTTGGAAGGTGATAGCGACAAAATTACAACGCTGAATGAAAAAATTACCGCTGGCATGTTGCCAGCAGATTTATGGGCAAAGATTAAAGACAAGTTGCTAGATAAGCGCAGTGTGTTAATGGCCGAGCGTGCGATACCAATTAGCAACGAAAAGCCCGTGTTTATTGCAGTGGGCGCTTCACATTTGGCAGGCGATGTTGGACTAATAAATGCGTTTAAAAAAGCGGGTTACAAGCTAAGTGCAGTCAAAAAATAGTTGCGCTATTCAAAAATAACGCACTACCAATTACTGGGCGGCAAAATAATTGCCGCTAAAAATAATTTAGCGCAATACAGCTACAGTATTGCGCCAATTATACTTAGCAATTTACTTACCAATCTGGTTACCAATAATACCACCCACAGCTGCACCACCCACGGTACCCAACACACCGCCATTTGTTAGCACTGCGCCGCCTATTGCACCAACACCAGCACCAATTGCCGTGCTTTTATCGCGTGAAGACATGCTACCACAGGCAGTCATGCTTAATGCGCAAACTAAAACGAATGATGTGGTCAATCCTTTTTTCGTCAATCTATTCATTGTATGTCTCCTAATTTGTACTTGAGTTGCAACGGGATTTCATATTGCATAACAGTCATTATCAAATTAAAAGACATAGGACTAAATAAGCATACAGATGATTATGCTGTGAGATTCATCTGACAGGTAAGCACTAGCCTGCAAAGTTTTTTTCTACAAAACCCCAGTCAATAATGTTCCAAAATTTTTCAACATAATCAGGGCGTGCATTGCGATAGTCTATATAGTAAGCATGCTCCCAAACATCACATGTCAATAGCGGCTTAGCATTGCTAGTCAGTGGTGTTGCGGCATTACTCGTAGACACGATATCAAGTGTGCCATCTTCTTTTTTAACCAGCCAAGCCCAGCCTGCGCCAAAAGTAGTCACCGCGCATTGTGTAAACGCCGTTTTAAATGCCTCTGCAGATCCCCATTTGGCATTAATGGCTTCTGCTAACTTCCCAGAACTCGGGATGCCACGTGGAGTCTCGCTGGTATTGGGTTTTAAGCCATGCCAGTAAAATGTATGGTTCCACACTTGGGCAGCGTTATTAAAAATTCCGCCAGAAGACTTCTTGACAATGTTTTCAAGGCTAGCATCTTCAAATTCTGTGCCTTTGATAAGCTCGTTAAGCTTAGTCACATAAGTTTGGTGATGTTTACCATAGTGAAACGCAATGGTTTCGGCAGAAATATAAGGCTCTAAGGCGTTATTCGCATAAGGTAATTCAGGTAGAGTGTGTTGCATATAATTCCTTTAACTAAGTAAAAAACTGAAAATTAGAAAAAATTAATTTAGTCATTTAGCTCTGGCCTTGAGACCAGCCTTGAACACCACCAAATGAGCCAAATGAGAGCCACTTGCATTGGAAAGCGCACAATGAGTAACCAATAAGGGATGTTGGGAAATAAATCTGGGTGCTGAAACATGTGCACGTTTGCTAGCGTCACCGCGGTGGTTAATGCCATTAACCCGTAACCTGCCAAACTTCTAACAGGTTTAATCCATAATCCTAGTGCACCTAGTAACTCTAATGCGCCGCTGATATAAACAATGGCTATGTGAAAGGGAATATACGGCGGCATAATGCGCAAAAAGGGTTCAGGATAGGCAAAGTGTGTCATTCCGCCAATGACAAACCAAGCGGTGACAAATAGTCTTACTGCTGTTTTGGTGCGATGGGCCTTATTGCGATTGTGCTCTGGATTAGCTGGAAAGGCATTTGCCATGACAATCAATCTACATTAGCTACTGTATTTTAGTTTAAGCCGCTGGTAATCCGAAAGATAATCTTTGGCCAATTTACTTTTTTGTACATCACTCAGAATCTTTCCAGACAATTGAAAAAATGCTTTTTCTTCTTCATCTAAATGATGGTTAACTGTTTCACACAGCGTTTTCGCGCGGATCAGCCAGCCTTGCACAGTCGGGTCATTGGTGGTGAGTTCTTCCATCAACTCTTCCATTTCATGGTGCTCTGCCAGTGCGTGGCGCGATATAGAAAGGCCAGCATCATCCATCATAATCGGACAATATAAAAAACGTTCTTCAGCAGCGGCATGTGCTTCCAACTCAACTTTTAAGGTTTTAAATAGTTGTTTACGCGTTTGTGCATTGGCATCGCTGGCTAATAACTCTTTACACAATTGTCTCTGAGCAGTGTGGCTTTCTCTCAATGCTTCGTAAATATTCATGTTAGTTCCAGTTATGTCAGTGAGATTAGAGCGCTTTAATGTTGAATATAAATCAGCACGCGAATTTATTGTTGCGCATTAGAAAAACGGTCTGCTTCCAACTCAATGGCATCAATCGCCAAATCAAAATCCATGGATTTATCGAAAAAATACGGTACACCCAAAGTTTTAGCTAAACTGCGGTAATGCGGATGCGCATGATTAGTCAGCATCATCAACACAGGCTGTTTAAGCTCAGTACTTTGCTGCTGCAGATGTTTTTGCTGTATGTGCCTAATCACTTCAAAGCCGTTGCCTTGTGCCAACTCAATATCTAACAACACAATATCAAATGCGCCTGCATTTAGCTGGGTAATAGCTTGTTCTTGTGTGGTTGCAGTACTGGTGAGCTCAACATTGCCTAGTTGACTAATGGCATCAAATATTATTTCGCGTAACAATTTAGAATCTTCCACTAGCAACATTTTCATCTTTTGTACAGAATGGTTTTGATTACTGGCTGCTTTCTTAGTTTCGGGTGATTTTGAAAAGGTGGCCATGGTGGCTGGTGTATGCTCAATTATATTTATATAAGACATTCTAGCGCCTGTGGCAAAGTAGGTGTATCAGGTTTTATCTGACAAGGGCCTACAGATTGCGTTTGTAATTGCATTAAGTTATTAATCCATTTTTAATCGCGTAATAGGTTAAATCAGCATTATTTTTAAGGCTCATTTTTTCTAAGATGCGTGTTCTATAAGTACTCACCGTTTTCACGCTAATATTCAGCTCAACACCAATCTCGGTTGGACTTAATCCGCTTGCCAATTTAAAAAATACTTGAAACTCACGATCGCTTAAGGTTTCATGTAGTTGTTTTTCGCTGGGATGGCTCAACTGTTCGCTCATCAACTCGGCTAATTCAGCTGAAATATAACGTTTGCCATTGGCTATAGTTCTAATGGCTTTGATGATTTCGTCAGAATCGGCATCTTTGGATAAATAACCTTTGCAACCGTTACGAATCAAATTGAGTGCATATTGCGCTTCGGCATAACCACTTAAAATGAGCACAGGTAAATCGGGCGCAACATGTTTTAAATCATGCAAGGTATCTACGCCATTTTTATCAGGCATTGAAATATCTAAGACGATAACATCGTATTGGTTGGTGCGTACTAAGTTAATTGCCTCCAAGCCAGATGCGGCTTCACCTGTTACTGTCAAATCTCCTTCTAGAGCAATTAAATTTTTTAAGCCTTGGCGCACAATGCCGTGGTCGTCTACCAATAACACGTTTTTCATTCGGTTTAATCCATGGTTGATTGAATATATTTGATTAGATACAGTTTGATTAACGATTAGTTTCATCTGAAATGTCAGCCTTACCATCTAAGCCATTTCTAAACACTTGCCAATCATTTTCAATTTGTACCATAGATTTTGCAAAAAGAGGCTGTTTTTTCCACGTTTGTTGGATTGCCAAATAAACGCCAATGGCGACCAGTATGGGTAAAATCATTGTTGCTCCTAAAATTAAATCACGATTTGCGCTGTTCCATGCGGTAGCAAACAACCACATTAACGCGGTTAAGACTGAACAGAGCACGGCAAAAAATATAAAAGCTAAGCCTAATAAGCTTTTAGCGATGCGCTGCATGTCACTATGAAATTGTGTTTTAAATAAGGCGGCGTGGCTTTCAACCAACGCCGCCATACTTTGCTTTACCGCACTAAAATGGGTTTGCGTGTTATTGCTCATATTATTCTCTGCATGATGCATACGGGTACGTAAAAACTTGGCAATTAATAATTGTGCAACTAATTTAAGTGCAGTGTTCCACATGGTCAAGGTTCCAATTTTCTTTAATAATATTTATTTAGAAGATTGTTTAGAACCAAGAATGTAGCCAAGCAATACACCAGCACCAACTGCCAAGCCAAGTGTCATCAATGGTTTATCTTGAATTGTATGTACAGTCCTTTCTTTGCCAACCTCATAAGCATGCGACACCTCATCTTTAACAGACCCTTTCAATTGGTAAGCCTTGTCTAAAATTTGGTTTTTTAATTCAGTCACATTTGTCGAGCTTGTGTACTGTGTTAATAACGCTTTTAAGCTGTCAATCACATTCAATGCTTCATGTTTTGTTTCAGCCGCTTTTTGTTGAACTGAGTTGCCGATATTTTCTGCGCTATTTCTAGCCTCGTTTGTCACTTGGTTAATATTGTTTTTAAGGTTTTCTGCCATATTGGCAGATTTGTTTTTTAAATCGTCTTGTGTGTTTGGATCAAACATATTCATTCCTTTTAGTTAAATTTGATAAATTAATGGTTCAGGTCAATTAATTTAACCTTTTCTACCCATTAGATATGAAACAATAGTGATGGCAAGAAAGACGAAAAATAGAATTTTCGCGATTTCAGTTGCCCCTGACGCAATACCACCAAAGCCAAATACAGCGGCGATGATGGCGATAACAAAAAATACAACGGTATAGTGAAGCATGGCTTGTTCCTTTCAAAAATATTAATTTAGTCAATAATGTCGTTAATGCACAGTTGCTAATTTATGCATCTTGCTCAACAATTCTCAGCAGCCTTTATCTGAATTGATTGTCAGAATGCGCTGACAAGCACCATACTAAAACACTAGACTAAGGCCAAATATGCTTGCAGCCACTACCAATAATGCTAAGATAATAAAAATGAAGAAGAAAAATTTAGCAATTTTATTTGCGCCAGATTCCACATCGTTAAAGCCCAGCAGGCCTGCTACAATGGCTATTACAAAAAACAGCAGGGCGTAATACAACATGGCTTATATTCCTATAACTAATATCCTAATTTTACAAGTGAATGGTTCGCGTTTGGAGAAGGTATACTCTGATTTTTTTGTAAGAAAGTGACGACAAGACTTGAATCCAATTTGGCCAACGATTAAATCATTACCAGACCTGCTTTGGCGTTGGTTTGAACACATTGTCATTATGCTAGGTGGGCGCACCATCGCCATGCTGTGTGCTGCACTAATTATTGCCATTGCCTCAGTCATATTCAGCGATAACTGGATTGTTTCGTTAAATCGTCAGTTTGAGGTGATTCGCTTAGTCAGAGTCAATATCGCCACTTTGCATCAGTTAAAAGCCGATTTGTTTGAAGCTGAAAG
>JANMBK010000081.1:0-3214 GCA_031360365.1 Methylophilaceae bacterium | reverse complement strand
ATGTTGGCGCGGTCTTCAAATGCGGTTTCGATAATGCTTAGGCGTGGATCCATGGGGCTCTCTAGTAGATTAATTGACGAAAAGCGTTATTTTAACTCAACACGGACAAAAACAAAAAAGCGCGTACAAAATACGCGCTTTGGCTTGTTTATAAAATCAAAATTTTAGGATGAAATGCGAGGCGCATGGCGCGCAGAAACCAGAATGTACTTGTCGTCCATGAGGATTTCGAGCACGTTTTGATTAAATTGCCTGCAACAAAGCAGTTCGCTTAACATTTAGTTTACTTGCCTACTTTTGCTGCTTCGTAAAGCGGGCGTACTTTAGGCGCCAATGCTTTCAAATCGGCAATGCGGTTTTCGCTAGCGGGGTGGGTGCTAAGAAACTCTGGTGGCGCACTTTTGCTTTGCGCACCCATTTTTTGCCATAAAGTCACGGCGGCATCAGGGTTAAAACCTGCGCGTGCTGCAAGCTCTAAACCCATTTTGTCGGCTTCACGTTCTTGTTCACGACCATTAGGCAAAGAGAAAAATAGTTGTGAGCCCATGCCTGCCGCTTGTACCGCAGCCCCACCTGCGGCGCCAGTGGCAAGTGCTGCCAGTGCTTGCAAGCCAAATTGTTGTACATAGGCTTGCGACATGCGCTCGCGGCCGTGCTCGCGCAGTGCATGGGCAATTTCGTGGCCAATCACGGCAGCTAATTCGTCATCGGTGGCATTAATTTTTTCTACTAAGCCTGAATACACCATGATTTTTCCACCTGGCATGCAATAGGCGTTTAACTGGTCATTTTTTTCTACGTTCACTTCCCACGCCCATTTGACTGCATCGGGGCGGAACACGCCCACTTGTGCAATCAGTCTATTTGAGATGCCACGTACACGCTCTACCATGGCAGGGTCGGCGTTCAAGGTGTTTTTCTTTTTGGCCTCGCCCAAGGTTTGTGCATAAGCTTGCGACGACATTTTATCGATAGAAGACGCGGGCAGCAGCATAAACTGCGAGCGCTTAACGCCAGAGACACTGTCTTGAGTGGTGGTGGCGCAGCCGACCAAGCTGAGTGAAAGCGCAGCTGTAATCATTAAGGTAATTTTTTTCATGTTAAATCCTTTTTAGTATCTTTAGTTGATTCTATTATGCTGTAACGCATGAGTTATAACATTGGTTGATTTAATTGTCTGTTGGTTAGCGTACAAAAAACTATGCTCTGCAACCGTAAAGGTTGTCCCCGCAGAATATACCAGCTAAGCCAGTAATTGGCTTGCCCGTGAAATACACCAACTAAAGTTGGTTATTTACACGTCAAAGCTGGTTATTCATGCCTGAAAGCCGCATGGATACTGGCTCACTACGCATCAAAATAAAGGTGCTTATATTTTCACCTGAGAACCTAGCTCTACTACGCGATTTGGTGGCAATTTAAATTGGTTGGTAATAGTTTCGGCACTGCGGAACATGCCGATAAATATTTTTTTGCGCCAAATTGACATGCCTGCATTTTCGCTAGCAATTAAAATTTCTTTGCCAATAAAAAACGATGTATCCATGGTGTCGAAAATAAGCCCATACTTATTACACAGTGCTAAATCTCGTGGCAGGTCAGGCTCGTCTTTAAAGCCGTAATTAATCGTCACTCGGTAAAATTCGTATGGCAAGGCTTCAACATTGACGCGTTCGGCCAAGTTGGTGTGGGGATAATCTGAAAAACGTACGGTTAAAATCACCACTTTTTCGTGCAACACTTTATTGTGTTTTAAATTATGTAGCATGGCATGCGGTACGCCTTCTGGGTTAGGCGTCATAAACAATGCGGTGCCAGGCACGCGGGCGGGCGGGTGTGCGCCAATGGCCTCAATAAACGGTGTGAGTTCCATCGCCTCAGATTTTAAACGTTTGTAAAGCATATAGCGGCCATTTTTCCATGTTAGCATCAGCACAAAAATCACCGAACCAATGAGCAGAGGCACCCAGCCACCATCGGGGATTTTTAATATATTTGCACCAAAAAATGCAAGGTCGATAATTAAGAATAAACCGATAAACAGCGCTGTTTTAAGTTTACTCCAACCCCAAATTTCGCGAAATACGACGGAAGCCAATAACGTGGTAATGACCATGTCACCTGTCACCGCAATACCGTAAGCGGCCGCCAAATCGCCTGAGCTGCCAAAACCAATCACTAGCGCCATAACGCCCACCATCAAGCCCCAATTCACGCGCGGCATATACACTTGGCCTTGTTCGCTTTCCGAGGTGTGTTGTATGTGCATACGTGGCAAATAGCCTAACTGCAATGCTTGCCGCGATACTGAAAATGCGCCTGTAATCACTGCTTGACTGGCGATGACAGTGGCCAAAGTAGCCAAGCCAATCAGCGGAAACAGTGCCCATTCTGGCGCCAATAAGTAAAATGGATTTTTGACGGCGCTGGGGTCGCTTAAGATGAGCGCGCCTTGGCCAAAATAGTTAAGCAATAAGGCTGGCAACACAAAGCCAAACCAAGCCAAACGAATGGGGAACCGCCCAAAATGCCCCATGTCCGCATACAGCGCCTCTGCGCCTGTCACTGCCAACACCACGGCGCCTAGCGCCACGAAAGCAATTTTTGGCTGGTGCGCGAAAAAATCCACCGCGTAAAACGGGTTAAGCGCTCTAAAAATAGTGAGGTCATGCGCAATATTAATAGCCCCCAGCACGCCTAGCGTGCCAAACCACATCAGCATCACTGGCCCAAAAAATCTGCCCATAATAGCGGTGCCCTTACTTTGCACCCAAAATAAGCCAAATAACACTAATAAAGTAATGGGTACAATAAACTGGTGCAGGTGTGGAGCAGCAATTTCTAGACCCTCCACCGCGGATAATACAGAAATCGCCGGCGTAATCATGCCGTCTGCATAAAACATGCAGGCGCCCAAAATACCCAGCAACATGATATTGCGCTGTTTAACGCGGCTTTGGCGCGCGTTGCGGCTAGCTAATGCTAACAGCGCCATAATGCCGCCTTCACCACGGTTGTCGGCGCGCATAATAAATGCAACGTATTTAATAGAAACAATGAGAATAAGCGCCCAGGTGATGAGCGATAAAATGCCGTAAACGTTGCCAGGGTTAAGCGCCAAGGGATGATGTCCAACCGAAAAAACTTCTTTCATGGTGTAGAGCGGACTGGTACCAATATCGCCAAACACTACGCCCAATGCGGCAAGTGCCAT
>JANMBK010000070.1:0-6324 GCA_031360365.1 Methylophilaceae bacterium | reverse complement strand
GCAGATTTAATTGCCACTGGCCATTACGCGCAAGTACGCGAAAATCCACTAAAACCTGGCTTGTTTCAATTGATGAAAGCCGACGACGGCAGCAAAGATCAAAGCTATTTTTTGTATCGCTTAAACCAAGCGCAATTATCTAAAACATTGTTTCCATTAGGTAAATACCTAAAAACTGAAGTGCGTGAAATTGCCCGCCAAGTAGGTTTAATCAATGCCGAGAAAAAAGATTCTACTGGTATTTGCTTTATTGGCGAACGACCTTTTCAAGAATTTTTAGCTCGCTATTTGCCCAAAAAACCGGGTTATATTAAAAATGCTAAAGGTAAATTGGTTGGCCAACACGACGGCTTAATGTATTACACACTGGGACAACGCCAAGGCTTAAAAATTGGCGGCAGCCGCGATAGCAATGGCGAGCCATGGTTTGTAGCAGGCAAAGATATGATTAAGAACGAGTTGATTGTAGTGCAAGGTCATGAGCATCCGCTATTGCAAAGCGATGGCTTAATCGCCAGTCAATTGACGTGGATAGACGACACAGACCCAAAAACCAACTGGGTATATGCTGCCAAAACGCGCTATCGCCAACCTGATGCGCCATGTGAGATTGACGCGCTAGATAAAGACAATGTGACGGTGAAATTTGGCCAAAAACAATGGGCAGTGACGGCGGGACAAAGCGCAGTAGTGTATGAAAGTAATGTGTGCCTAGGCGGAGGCATTATCACCGCCGCAATCAGTTAAATAGTTTGGCGGCATTATTACCAGCGCGATTTAACTCAATATTAGTTTAAAACAGATGCTCTACAAGCCAATATCCATGCGGCTTGCAGAGCATCTATTTCCCCTCGAATTCGCATGGTTTGTTTTTGACTTTAAATCCCCCTTGCCGCGCCTTCGGATTGAGCCAGCAGATGGAAAGCGGCGAGGACTGTTTGAGTGCTGAAAGCACGAGTTCCGCAGCCGCCCAGATGCGGCGCTAAGACCGAAGGATAAAGCGGCAGCGGGGTAGCTTTTTTTTTGGTTTTTTTTTTTGGCTAAGCAAAAGAAAGAAACTCGCCTAAAGGCGAAAAAGAACGTTATTTACGATTTGGCTTTCCTTCCACAAACCAACACCAGATTTTACGAAAATTAAAATGTGGATACTGAATTGTAAGAGCTCTTTTCGCCAAAACTAAAGCTTCTGCATCATTTTTAGCATTAACCCTTACGCAAAATGATTGGTCAGATTCTGCCTTTTTTGATGTGGGTAAAACGAAAGTGACTAATAATTCCATGATTGATCTCCTAAATTAAAAAAGTTAATCTAATGAGGCACTCATGCGCTTCGTAATAGATGGTTCTATCTTCCTACTAAAACTTGCATTCGCAACTTAATATTTAAACTATTTTTCTAAATTTACTCGGCTCAAGAAATTATTGTAGGTACTTCAATCGAATTGGTTTCTCAAGTGTCTTGCCTGCATTTAGTATTGCGAAAGGGCTGGTAACTTGCTGAAGTGCAATAGTTGGCATTAATAGGCAGCACATTAACGCAAAATAAACACGAAAAAATCACCCCACCACTGGCATCGTCAATTTAAAACTCGGCCGTTTCACCAACAAACTATAATGTTTCGCCAAATTAGGAAATTTATCTTGCCAACTCAATTGCTTATGGCGCACATCCAAATAACCTAAGGTACAACCCAACGCAATATCCGCCAAGCTAAACGTCTCATTCACGCACCATTTTTTCTTATAAACATCCAAATTCAGCACTTCTAAACCTAACATGACTTTGCCGAGCTGCTTATCGATATTAGCTTGCGACTGCTGCTCAGGCGGTCGGCGACTTTCTAACATAGCGGCGATGGCCGCGTCACATATACCATCGGCCAAAGCCTCCCAGCGGCGCACGCCCACTCTGGCGTTATGATCTTGCGGAATTAAACGCGCGACTGGCGTATGAAAATCTAAATATTCCACAATCACGCGCGAGTCATATACGCTGTCACCATCATCCAAAATGAGCACAGGGATTTTACCTAGCGGATTGTGATTTTTCACCACGCTATCTGGGTCAGCTAGCACCACTTCTTGTAGTTGCAGCTCGATGTGTTTTTCTAACGCCACAATGCGTACTTTGCGGGCGTAGGGGCTATTTAAAGTGTATAAAAGCTTCATGATTGTCCTCAAAAAATTCATTTTTTGGTCGCATAGCAGCGTTACGCGGTGCTCGCAAACTCGCTGTACAAAACCGTACTATCTCGTTTTCTGCGCGCCGTGCGCCTCACTTTGCACCCCAAAATTCTGTATTTTTATGTTTTTTATTCTTGTTTCAGCAATACTTTTTTTGGTTAGCAACTGCATTATAATAGAATTATGACATCATCAAACGCTTCGCCTTTATTCAATCAATATTATCCGCGCGGCTCGCAAGCATTTAACGATTTAGTGCAGAAAAATGTCGATTTAGCCTTAGTAGAAGATATCGGCAGCGGTGATCTCACCGCGTCGCTCATCCCCGCTAATCAGCTTGCAAACGCTACGATTATTTCGCGTGAAACTGCGATTATTTGCGGGCAAGATTGGGTAAATGCGTGCTTTTTGCAGTTAGATAAGAATACGCAAATTAAATGGCATGTAAACGAAGGTGACAAAGTAGCGGCCAACCAATTGCTATGCGAAATTAAGGGTAATGCCCGCGCTATGCTGACGGCCGAACGCTGCGTTTTAAATTTTCTGCAAACGCTATCTGCGGTGGCCACACTCACGCGTGAATATGTGGATGCTATTAGTGGCAGCAAAACCCAAATTTTAGACACGCGCAAAACGCTGCCTGGCTTGCGCTTGGCGCAAAAATACGCTGTAACGGTAGGCGGAGGCGCGAATCAGCGCTTGGCTTTGTACGATGGTATTTTGATTAAAGAAAACCATATAGCAGCGGCTGGAGGAATTAAAAATGCCCTAGAAGCCGCATCTAGATTGGCTTCTGGCGCATCAATTCAAATTGAAGTAGAGAATTGTGATGAGCTGCAACAAGCACTTAGCGCGGGTGCGACAAGTATTTTGCTGGATAACTTTAGCTTAACTGAGTTGCGTGACGCAGTGCGCTTAAGTAATAAACAAGCGCTGCTTGAGGCTTCTGGCAATGTCAATTTAGATACTGTGCGCAACATTGCAGCAACGGGCGTGAACCGCATTTCGATTGGCGCGCTGACCAAAAATATTCGCGCCATAGATTTGTCAATGCGTATAAAATAAGAATGTATTCATTTACTTAAGCAGAACAGATGAGCAAAGTCACCGCCACCATACAACCCAGACCTAAAACCAAACTTAATTTGGGCGATGTGCTACGCATGCTGGTAAACGATGGCCGGCTAGATAAATCACAAGCAGAGAAGTTATATAAAGATCGCAAGCAAGATGGCTCTAAACTGCACCCAATTGTCGTCATAGGCGAGCAAAAATGGAAAGATTTTAAGCCGCCGCACAAGTTGATGAACGCCGATTACTTATCACGCTGGCTTGCTGCGCAGGTAGGGCTTGATTTCTATCATATAGACCCACTTAAATTAGACTTTACCACCGCTGCGCAAGTGGTTTCAAAAGCTTATGCTGAGCGGTTGAAAATTATGCCTATAGCCATTAAAGGCGATGAGGCGACCATTGCCACGGCGGAACCTTTTCAAACGGATTGGATACCTGATTTAGAGCGCATTTTGGGCATGCAAATTAAATTAGTGTTTGCTAACCCAGTTGAAATTAGCCGTTATTTGCCCGAGATTTATAGCCTAGCGCACTCGATTAGCTCCGCCAATACCGCCAAAGCGGGCCAAATTGTTGGCGTACAAAACTTTGAGCAATTGATTGAGCTGGGTAAAGATAAAAACCTGGATGCAAACGAGCAACACGTGGTTAACATCGTGGATTGGCTGCTTAAGTATGCGTTTGAACAACGCGCCAGCGATATCCATTTGGAACCGCGCCGCAACACAGGTACGATGAGATTTAGAATTGATGGCGTGCTGCATCAAGTGTATCAATTGCCTAGCAACATTATGAACGCCATCACCAGCCGCATTAAACTGCTGGGGCGCATGGATATGGTGGAAAAGCGCCGCCCACAAGATGGCCGCATTAAAACATTGAGTAACGACGGCACCGAAGTTGAATTACGTTTATCCACAATGCCAACTGCGTTTGGTGAAAAATTGGTGATGCGGATTTTTACGCCAGATGTGATTGTGCAAGATTTTTTGCAGCTGGGTTTTTCAAAAAAACAAGCCGATTTATGGGCGCAGTGGACGCAAGCACCTAATGGCATTATTTTGGTGACAGGTCCGACTGGCTCTGGCAAAACCACCACACTTTACTCCACGCTTAAACAGCTGGCCACGCCAGAAGTCAACGTGAGTACAGTAGAAGACCCGATTGAAATGGTAGAGCCCGCGTTTAACCAAATGCAGGTGACCACCAATATTGGCTTAACCTTTGCCGATGGCATACGTACGCTGATGCGGCAAGACCCCGATATTATTATGGTGGGCGAGATTCGCGATGTAGAAACCGCCGATATGGCGATTCAAGCAGCTTTAACTGGCCATTTGGTGCTGTCCACGCTGCACACTAACGATTCACCTTCTGCCGTTACAAGGCTGCTCGATTTGGGCGTGCCTGCGTACTTAATTCACTCATCGGTATTGGGAATAATGGCGCAGCGTTTGGTGCGTACACTGTGCGTGCTATGTAAAGTGCCGCATGAGATTACCGATGCTGAATGGGCATCCATCACGCATCCATTTAAAGCTAAAAAGCCAGATTATGTGATGAAAGCAGTGGGCTGTGTGGAGTGTCGCAATACGGGTTATCGCGGCCGTAGCGGCATCTACGAGATGCTCACCATTACACCAAAATTACGTAAACTGATTACACCCAATGCCGATTTAGCCCAGCTAAAATTATTGGCTTACCAAGAAGGCATGCAACCGCTGATGGTAAACGGTGCCGAAAAAGTAGCGGCCGGCACAACCACTATAGAAGAGCTACTCAAGGTCGCGCCGCCGCTAGATCAATAGCAAGCTAAATAACAAATCCATCAACACTTAAATATGCATGCCCTGTAAACGTAAAGGTCATCACCGCAGAATATACCAGCTAAAGCCAATATTCATGCGCGAAAGGCGCATGGATATTGGCTTACAGAGCATGTTTTTTTAGTTTCTCCTATTGGTTTTTTGTGTTTATAGTAAATACTTTTTGATATATATCCCAGCTAACGAGCTGTCTTACTAACGCATATCTCATCCATCATTAAAGCCAAATTTAGCCGTCACTTTATATTTTTTTTATATTTTTTTGTTATTTTTGAATGGTTTACGCGCTGGCAACCTTGACCAAATGGTGCTAAACGGTTAATCTTTTGGGTTCAATATTATTCTTATAAATTCAAGGTTTTATGGCAACACCCGCAAAAAACGCTAAACCTAATCCCGTTAGCGCGCAAACCCAATCTGAGGGCTTAAGCGATACTCACAAAAAATCTAGCCATGAAATCAGTGGCGCAGAAATTGTGATTCGCTGCCTGAACGCCGAAAAAGTCAAATTTGTATTTGGCTACCCCGGCGGCGCGGTGCTGCATATTTACGATGAAATTTATAAACAAAATGGCTTTAAGCATGTTTTGGTGCGTCACGAACAAGCTGCAGTGCACGCGGCAGACGCATTCTCACGGGCAACTGGCGAAGTAGGCGTAGCCTTAGTCACATCTGGCCCGGGTGCAACTAACGCGATTACTGGCATTGCCACCGCTTATATGGATTCAATTCCGTTGGTTGTGATTAGCGGCCAAGTGCCAGTGCCCGCCATTGGGCTAGATGCGTTTCAAGAAGTGGATATGGTGGGCATTACCCGCCCTTGCGTAAAGCACAACTTTTTAGTTAAAGATGTGCGCGACATTGCTGAAACCATTAAAAAAGCCTTTTACATCGCTGCGACAGGTCGTCCCGGCCCAGTGGTGGTGGATATTCCAAAAGATATTACCGCGCATAAAACCAATTTTCACTACCCTGAAACGGTGGAAATGCGTTCGTACAACCCAGTATTAAAGGGCCACAGCGGGCAGATTAAAAAGGCCATTAAATTATTGCTAGAAGCTAAACGCCCGATGATATACACGGGCGGTGGCTTGGTGCTGGGTGACGGCGCACCAGAACTGGTAAAACTTGCGCGCACGCTGGGCTACCCGGTGACCAACACGCTAATGGGCTTAGGCGGCTACCCTGCTAGCGACCCACAATTTGTCGGCATGCTGGGCATGCACGGCACTTATGAAGC
>JANMBK010000041.1:0-27382 GCA_031360365.1 Methylophilaceae bacterium | reverse complement strand
AATCGCTTACATGTGCAGAAAGCATTAATGGAATATTTATTGTTGGGTAAAGTTTAGGTTTAGGTAAAGTTAAATGAGTACTAAAATTAAAAATGTAATTAAAAACGTTAAAAAAGTGGTATTGGCTTATTCAGGCGGATTAGACACGTCTGTGATTTTAAAATGGCTACAAGACGAATACCAATGTGATGTGGTCACATTTACTGCCGACCTAGGCCAAGGCGAAGAGCTAGAGCCTGCGCGAGCAAAAGCTAAATCCGCAGGTGTCAAAGAGATTTACATTGACGATTTGCGTGAAGAATTTGTGCGCGATTTCGTGTTCCCAATGTTCCGCGCCAATACCGTTTATGAAGGCGAATATTTACTTGGCACGTCCATCGCGCGGCCGCTCATTGCAAAAAGATTAATTGAAATTGCTGCTGAAACCCAAGCTGATGCGATATCGCATGGTGCAACTGGTAAGGGCAACGACCAAGTGCGTTTTGAGCTGGGCGCGTATGCCTTAAACCCGAATATTCAAATTATTGCGCCTTGGCGCGAGTGGGATTTGCTTAGCCGTGAAAAATTAATGGCTTATGCAGAAAAAAACAATATTCCAGTAGAAATGAAGCACAAGCAAGGCGGCAGCCCTTATAGCATGGATGCAAACTTGCTACATATTTCTTACGAAGGCCGCCATCTTGAAAATCCAGCTGCCGAGGCTGAAGACAACATGTGGCGTTGGACCGTAAGTCCTGAAAGCGCCCCAGATGCGTCTGAATACTTGGATATTGAATATATCAATGGCGACCCAGTTTCGCTAAATGGCGAAGCCATGAAGCCACATGATTTATTGGCTCATTTAAACAAAATCGGTGGCAAACACGGTATTGGTCGGCTCGATTTGGTTGAAAACCGCTACGTGGGTATGAAATCACGCGGTTGTTACGAAACGCCGGGCGGCACCATTATGTTGAAAGCGCACAGAGCGATTGAAAGCATCACACTAGACCGCGAAGTCGCGCATTTGAAAGATGATTTAATGCCGCGTTATGCCAGCATGATTTATAACGGCTATTGGTGGAGCCCAGAAAGATTAGCTTTGCAGACGCTGATTGACCATACGCAAAAGTCGGTCAATGGCTGGGTGCGCTTGAAACTTTATAAAGGCAACGTGATAGTGGCAGGGCGCGATAGTAAAACCGATTCTTTATTCGATTCTAGCATTGCCACATTTGAAGATGATGCAGGTGCTTATGATCAAAAAGACGCGGGCGGCTTTATTAAGTTGAATGCCTTAAGAATGCGTATTGCGGCGAATTTGAAACATAAAAATAAATCTTAGTAAAAAGTAAATTTTGTAATGATGAAACAAGTAATTGCTTATGATTCTACACTCAGAGACGGCGCGCAGGCACAAGGCGTATCGTTTACGGTAGAAGACAAACTTAAAATCGTGCAGCGCTTGGACGATTTGGGTGTCGGTTATATTGAAGCTGGCAATCCTGGATCTAACCCAAAAGATCTGGAGTTTTTTGAGCAGGTTAGTCACTTGCAACTCAAGCATGCCAAAATTATTGCGTTTGGTAGCACGCGCAAAGTGGGCGCAGTTGCGTCTGAAGACCGCAACTTGCAATCTTTACTGCTAGCCAACACATTGGCAGTAGCGATTTTCGGCAAAAGTTGGGATTATCAAGTCACCGATATTTTGCGCACCAGTTTAGAAGAAAACCTAAACATGATTGCCGACACTATTGGCTTTTTAAAGCAACATGGCAAAGAAGTTGTATTTGATGCGGAACATTTTTTTGATGGCTACAAAGCCAACCCAGCTTATGCCATGCAGACGCTAGAGGCGGCAGTGAACGCAGGCGCAGACGTGTTGTGCTTGTGCGATACCAATGGCGGTACTTTTCCTGATGAAGTGTTGCGCATTACCAAACTAGTAGTGAGCCGTTTTAAAGTGCTAATTGGTATTCATTGCCATAATGATTGCGAAATGGCAGTGGCCAACTCGGTTGCGGCGGTACAAGCAGGTGCAACGCAAGTGCAGGGCACCATTAATGGCATCGGTGAGCGTTGTGGTAATGCCAATTTGTGCGCGATTATCCCAAATCTGCAATTGAAGCTAGGCATGCATTGCATCCCGCCAGAAAACATGGCTGCGCTAACTTCAGCCGCTAGGTTTGTGAGTGAGGTTGCCAATATGATGTTTAACGACAAGGCGCCCTATGTGGGTAACGATGCCTTCTCGCACAAAGGTGGCATGCATATTGATGCGGTAAGCAAAAACCCGATTTCATATGAGCATATCAATCCAGAAAAAATTGGCAACGTGCGGCATATTCTGGTGTCTGAAGTAGCAGGACGCAGCGCATTATTGAGCAAAATTAATGCGGTAGATGCATCTCTGAATAAAGATTCGCCAGACACCAAACGTATTTTGGAGCATCTCAAATCTTTAGAGCATGAAGGCTATCAATTTGAAAGTGCAGAGAGCTCCTTTGAGTTACTAGTAATGCGTTTGCTGGGTAAGATGCCACCATTTTTTACGCTAAAAGAATACAAGGTGAGTACGCAGGAAGATGCTAAAGGATTGCATTCTTCAGCCAGCATTAGAATTGCTGTGGGTACGCAAGAAGAAACCGCGACTGCCAAAGGCGAAGGCTCGGTGAACGCACTGGATAACGCCGTGCGTAAGGCGCTAGAGCGCTTTTACCCTGCCATTAAAGACGTTAAATTGATTGACTACAAAGTTCGCGTGCTAAATTCTGACAAAGCCACTGCTGCCAAAGTGCGCGTATTAATTGAATCGTCAGACCAACACATGTCATGGACGACAGTTGGTGTTTCTACCGACATTATTGAGGCATCTTGGCGCGCAATGTTAGATGCGATTGAATACAAGCTGATGCGCGATGCGCAGGCAGTCGCAAAGCAGGTTGCGGCTTAACAAGCTTAAAAGAGAATATTTAAGGAGTAATACCATGTTAGGAAAATCGGTGGCTGGAAAAACACTATACGATAAATTATGGGATACGCATGTGGTGCATGTAGATGCAGATGGCACCAGCTTAATATATATCGACAGACATTTGGTACATGAAGTCACCAGCCCGCAAGCGTTTGAGGGTTTGAGGATTGCCAATCGCAAACCTTGGCGCGCCAACACTATTGTGGCGAATCCTGATCACAACACTCCCACTAAAGATTGGGCGAAAGGCATTGAAGACCCGATTTCGCGTTTGCAAGTGGAAACGCTCGATAGCAATATTAAAGACTTTGGCGCACTGGTTTACTTTCCGTTTAAGCACGCTAATCAAGGTATTATCCATGTGATTGGGCCTGAGCAAGGCACGACTTTGCCTGGCATGACGGTGGTGTGTGGCGACAGTCACACCTCTACCCACGGCGCATTTGGTGCGTTGGCACACGGTATTGGTACATCAGAAGTTGAACATGTGTTGGCGACACAAACTTTAATTGCCAAAAAATCTAAAAGCATGCTGGTCAAAGTCGATGGCAAATTAGGTGCAGGCATAACTGCAAAAGATGTCGCCTTAGCCATTATTGGTAAAATTGGAACGGCTGGCGGCAATGGTTATGCTATTGAGTTTGGCGGTGAGGTGATTCGCGCGCTTTCGATGGAAGGCCGTATGACGGTTTGTAATATGGCGATTGAAGCGGGCGCGCGTGCAGGTATTATCGCGCCTGATGCAAAAACAGCCGAATATTTAAAAGGCCGCCTATACGCACCAAAAGGTGAAAATTGGGATAAAGCGGTCGCTTATTGGAACACCTTAAGCAGCGATGATGATGCAAAATTTGATGCAATTGTGTCACTTAATGGCGCAGATATTGCCCCACAAGTCACTTGGGGCACATCGCCAGAGCAGGTGTTGCCGATTGGTGGCCGCGTGCCTGACCCAGTTAATGAGAAAGATGCAACCAAACGCACCAGTATCGAAAATGCACTGAAATACATGGGCTTAAAAGCGAATACGCCGATTGAAGAGATTAAATTAGATAAGATTTTTATTGGTTCATGCACTAATAGTCGCATCGAAGATTTACGCGCCGCCGCCGTGGTAGCCAAAGGCAAAAAAGTCGCCAGCAGCATCGCGCTTGCTATGGTTGTACCAGGCTCAGGCATGGTAAAACGCCAAGCCGAAGAAGAGGGATTAGACAAAATTTTCTTAGACGCAGGCTTTGAATGGCGCGAGCCAGGATGCAGCATGTGCTTGGCCATGAACGCCGACAGACTTAGCCCAGGCGAGCGTTGTGCATCAACATCTAACCGCAATTTTGAAGGTCGCCAAGGCCAAGGTGGGCGCACGCATTTAGTCAGCCCAGCCATGGCAGTGGCGGCGGCTATTGCAGGCCATTTTGTTGACGTGCGTAGTATTTAATTAAGGCAGAAGAATATGAAAGCATTTACCCAATTAACTGGTTTAGCTGCGCCGATAGACCGCGCCAATATTGATACAGACGCGATTATTCCAAAACAGTTTTTAAAGAGCATTAAACGTAGCGGCTTTGGCCCGTATTTGTTTGATGAATGGCGTTATACCAACCATGGCGAGCCTGGCATGGATTGTACGAATAGGCCACTCAACAAAGACTTTGTGCTAAACCAGCCACGCTACAAAGGCGCACAAATCATGCTGGCGCGCGAGAACTTTGGTTGCGGCTCAAGCCGTGAACACGCACCGTGGGCGATTGAAGATTATGGCTTCCGCGTGATTATTGCGCCAAGCTATGCGGATATATTTTTTAATAATTGCTACAAAAACGGCATGTTACCGATAGTTGCGAGCCATGCCATGGTGGATAAGTTATTTAAAGAATGTGAAGAAACGGTGGGTTATAGCTTAAGTGTCGATTTAGCCTCGCAAACAGTAACGTTGCCATCTGGCGAAACGTTTGGCTTTGAAATCAATGCAACATCCAAGCATAATTTGCTGAATGGTTTAGATGAAATTGGCTTAACGCTGATGCATGCCGATGAAATTAAAAAGTTTGAACTAAAACATCAAGTCACGCAACCTTGGCTATTCACTTAAATTAAATACATACTAAGATAATTATAAATAGGGAAATTGAATGAAAATTGCAGTACTCGCTGGCGACGGCATTGGTAAAGAAATCATGGTGCAAGCCTTGCGCGTTTTAGATGTTTTAAAGCAAGAGGGCATGCCGTTTGAATTTACGCATGCGCCATTAGGCGGCCAAGCCTATGATGAATACGGTCATCCTTACCCAGAATTTACACAAAAAATTTGCCGCGATGCTGATGCCGTTTTGCTAGGAGCAGTTGGTGGCCCGCAATACGATAATTTAGATCGTCCTTTGCGCCCAGAGCGTGGATTATTGGCGATTCGTAAAGACTTAGGTTTGTTTGCAAACTTGCGTCCTGCGGTGCTTTATCCTGAGTTAGCGAATGCATCTACACTGAAGCCAGAAGTGGTTTCTGGGCTGGATATTATGATTGTGCGTGAGCTGACAGGTGATGTGTATTTTGGCCAGCCACGCGGTATGCGCGTCAATGAAAATGGCGAGCGCGAAGGCTTTAATACCATGGTGTATGCGGAATCTGAAGTGCGCCGCATCGCGCACGTGGCATTTGATATTGCTATGAAGCGCCGTAAAAACGGCCAAAAAGGTAAATTGTGTTCTGTGGATAAAGCCAACGTGCTAGAGACCACCGAATTTTGGAAAGAAATCGTCATCGACGTGGCCAAGGAATACCCAGAAGTTGAGCTCACGCACATGTACGTGGATAACGCGGCGATGCAGTTGATTCGCAATCCAAAACAGTTTGATGTGATGGTGACAGGCAATATTTTTGGCGATATTTTAAGTGATGAAGCATCCATGCTGACAGGTTCAATCGGCATGTTGGCATCGGCTAGTTTAAATGAAACTAAAAAAGGTTTGTACGAGCCATCACACGGCTCGGCGCCTGATATCGCAGGTAAAAATTTGGCGAATCCGATTGCGACCATACTTTCTACCGCCATGATGTTGCGTTACACTTTTGATAACGAAGCGGTTGCACAACGTATCGAAAATGCAGTTAAAAGAGTATTAGCAGCAGGCTATCGTACGGGTGATATTTTTGAAGAAGGAACGAAAAAAGTATCATGCATTGAAATGGGCGACCAAATCGTCGCTGCAATGTAAATAACTACTATAAATATTTGAGGATTAAAAATGGCACAGTTTGATAATGTAAGCGTGAAGAAAAAAGCCAATGTATACTTTGATGGAAAATGCGTCAGCCACACCGTGTTGCTGCCAAACGGCACACGCAGCACGATTGGCGTGATCTTTCCGAGCTCACTCACTTTTAATACGCAAGCCCCAGAACTGATGGAAATTAATTTGGGCAGCTGCAAGGTGCGTTTAAAAAACGAGGAAAACTGGAAAACATACGGCGCGGGCGAAAAATTTACCGTGCCAGGAAACTCTAGTTTCGATATTGAAGTAACGGAAATGTTAGACTACGTTTGTCATTTCGAATAAGCTTTTTATTGACTATCTTATTTCGATGCTCTGTAAGCCTTATAGATATTGGCTTGTAAAGTATTAAAATTTTCTCGATAGTAATAGTTTGATTGCAATTGTATTTAACTTAATTATTTTCTTTAAGAAATCAAACCAGAACTAGGCGCAATCGCGTTGACAGTACACTTTAGTACGGCAAGCGATTGCAACAAAGTTAGCGTTATGATTTATAAAGAAAACAGGGGGCAATATGCCAAGTTTTGATATTTCATCTGAAGTAGACAAAGTCGCGCTTAAAAACGCGATTGATACAACAGACAAACAAATCACCAATCGCTACGATTTTAAAGGTACAGCGGCGAAAGTTGAATTCAACGAAAAAGATAATATTATTACCATTCACGGCGATAACGATTTTCAGCTAGATCAAATTAAAGACATTTTGCTGCCTGCGATGGAGAAAAAAGAACCTGATTCTACCAAGCGTTTAGAGCACAATGATGTGCAAAAAATGGGTGGCAATAAAGTCAAGCAAGAGCTTAAAATCAAGGCAGGTATTGATTCAGAACTTGCTAAGCGTATTACTAAGCTGATTAAAGATTCTGGTTTAAAAGTGCAGGCGAGCATTCAGGGCGACGAAGTGCGTGTGAATGGTGCGAAGCGTGATTTGCTGCAAAATGCGATTGCGTTTGTGAAGAAGTGTGTGACGGATTTTCCATTAAAATTTGGTAATTTTCGTGATTAGTTAAGCGATAATTAAGGGCTAGAAATGAATAAAATAATTGCAATAATGTTGAGTGCACTCATGTTGGCAGGCTGTAACACGGTGCGCGGTGTGGGACAAGATATTGAAAAGGCTGGCGAAGCAGTACAAAAATCGACTCAGTGATAGTAAGGTTAAGTATTTAAAATGAGTATTAGTTGAACGGAATTAACATGTTAAAAGTAGGTTTTGTAGGCTGGCGCGGCATGGTGGGCAGTGTGCTGATGCAGCGCATGATGGAAGAGAATGATTTTGCAGAGATTGAGCCGCAATTTTTTACCACCTCGCAAGTGGGCGGCGCTGCACCAAATGTGGGTAAAGATTCGCCTGCACTAAAAAACGCCAATGACATTGCCGAGCTGGTAAAAATGGATGTCATTGTGACTTGCCAAGGTGGCGATTACACCAGCGACATTTTCCCTAAACTGAGAAATGTAGGCTGGCAAGGCCATTGGGTTGATGCGGCATCTACACTGCGTATGGATAAAGACGCAGTGATTATTCTCGACCCCGTCAATATGCACGTGATTAAGGATGCGCTGGCCCAAAAAGGAAAAGATGGTCGTGGCAAAAATTGGGTAGGTGGCAATTGCACTGTTTCGCTGATGTTAATGGCGTTAAACGGCCTATTTAAAGCTGATTTGATTGAATGGGTCAGCTCGATGACTTACCAAGCAGCATCAGGCGCGGGCGCACAAAACATGCGCGAGCTTTTAAACCAAATGGGCGAAGCACATTTTGCCGCAAGTCAATTATTAGCAGACCCAGCCTCGGCCATTTTAGACATTGATCGCACCATTGCCGGCACTTTGCGCGATGGTAAATTTCCTACTGCTAACTTTGGTGTGCCGCTAGCTGGCAGCCTAATTCCATGGATTGACAGTGATTTGGGTAACGGCCAAAGTAAAGAAGAATGGAAAGGCGGTGTGGAGACCAATAAAATACTTGGACGCTCTCAAAATCCAATTCCAATTGATGGATTGTGTGTGCGCATTGGTGCGATGCGCTGCCATAGCCAAGCGATGACCATTAAATTGAAAAAAAATGTACCACTAGATGAAATTAGCCACATGCTGGCCGAGGCTAATCAGTGGGCAAAAGTGATTCCTAATAACCGCGAAGCCAGTATGCGCGCACTGACTCCAGCAGCGGTGACTGGTCAACTCAATACGCCAGTTGGGCGTTTACGTAAATTGAATATGGGGGATGATTATTTATCGGCATTTACCGTTGGCGATCAACTGCTTTGGGGCGCTGCAGAGCCGTTGCGCCGTATGTTGCACATATTGATAACGCATTAAAAATGATAACTTTTATGTTAAACGTTGATAAAAACCAACACTACTCGCAGTCAACCACATAGCTACTGAATATAATGTGTATGATGAGCTTGCATCTGTAACTAATTGATGTTATTTTTGTTATTGCAATTTTTAAGTAAATTTAAGGGTGTATAGTGCATAACTCAAAATTAAAGAGAATAACCTTAGCCTTATGCATGGCGCTGGTACCAATTTCAGTGTTTGCCGCGGGGTTAGGCAAACTTAATGTGATGTCTGGCTTAGGTGAACCACTAAAAGCAGACATTGAATTAATCTCTGTTACCCCCGAAGAGTTAAGTAGTATTTCTGCCACCATTGCCTCAGATGAGGCCTACGGCATTCAAGGCATAGAAAAACCGGCCTCGCACAACAGCATTAAAGTGAATGTTACTAAAAACAGTGCTGGTAAACCTGTCTTAAAACTTCAATCTGACCAGCCTATTAGTGAGCCATTTTTGGATATGCTCATTCAAGTTGATTGGTCATCTGGCAGATTGCTACGTGAATACACTGTTTTGTTAGACCCGCCTGGTTACACGGGGGAAGCTGACCCTAGCGCGCAGAATAACCAAACGGCACAAGTGCCATTAGTTAAATCATTTAGTAAAAACAAAAAAGTGCCAGTGGCTGATGATGCCATGACTGATGATGGCGTGACTGGCGACGGCATGCCGAGTGAAGCTGCCAGCAAACCAAGCAAACGCAGCAAAAAAATTAAGCCAGTACAAGATGCCGAGACTGCCGCATTAGGTGAAGACTACATGACAGAACGCGGCGACACGCTTGCCAAAATTGCCCAAGACATGAAACCTGAAGGAGTAAGTCTTGAGCAAATGTTGGTAGGCCTGTACCAAACCAACCCTGACGCTTTTCAAGGTAATATGAATCGTCTTAAGGTTGGGCAAATTTTACGCCAGCCATCGCAAGATACTTTAAATGGACTATCGCGCAAAGAAGCCGCTGGCGAAATTAAAGTACAAACCGCTAATTGGAATGCTTACCGAAATAAATTAGCTGGCATTGTTGCAGATGACGCGCCAAGTGATTCTGAGGCTAGTACACAATCTGCAGGTGGCAAGATTACTAGCGCGCAAGATAAATCTGAAACAGCTACTGCAGGACCGAAAGATGTAGTTAAACTTTCTGCAGGAGATGCAGCGGCAAAAGGAAATTCTGAAGACTTGAAATCTATGCAAGCAAAAATTGCTGCTCTACAAGAAGAAGCGACTGCGCGCGAAAAAAGTGTTAAAGATGCGCAAGATAGAACAGCCGATTTAGAGAAGCAAATTGCAGATATGCAAAAATTGCTTGCGATTAAAAATGGCGCAATGGCCGATATTGAAAAGCAGGCTGCTGCTGAGGCAAGTAAGCCTTCAGACGTGGCTGCAGCGCCTGTTGAGACTGCAAAACCAATAGAGCCAGTGTTGCCGACAGAAGCAAAGCCAGCCGACCCAGTAAAAGCTGAAACTGTTGCGCCTGCAGAAAGCAAACCTAAACCAGCAATTGCGCCAGTAGAAACGGCATCAGCTGAAGAGCCAGGCTTTTTTGCTGGCATTATGGACGTCTTAAGTTTAAATTTACTTGCGCCAATAGCCGGCTTACTTGCTTTACTGGGTGGTAGTTGGTTGTATTTGCGTAAAAAACGCGAGAAGAATCTGGCTGATTTTGAGCAAGGTATTATGACTTCGGGTGGCTTAAAAGCAAATACGGTGTTTGGTAACACTGCTAGCGCTAGTGTAGACACTGGTGATACTTCATTCTTAACCGATTTTTCTCAAAGCGCCAATGGTGGCATGATAGACACTAACGACGTTGATCCAATTGCTGAAGCTGAAGTGTATATGGCTTATGGCCGTGACGCACAAGCTGAAGAAATTTTAAAAGATGCGATTTCTAAAGAGCCAAAACGCCATGAATTACATTTAAAATTGCTCGAAATGTATGCAGCTAGCAAAAATTTATCAGCATTTGAAACCATTGCAGGTGAGCTTTACACCTCCCTAGGTGCGGAAGACCCTATGTGGGCAAAAGTGGCAGAAATAGGTATTAAACTAGAACCAAATAACCCACTTTATCAGGCAAATAGTACTCCAACTGGCGTCGGTGAAAGTTTGGATGCTAGCGACTTTGCAAATACACCATTAGCGGCAGAAAAAGATTTGGATTTTTCATTTGATAACGAATCTTTGGTACAAAACTTTGCAGAAGAAGCGGTAATAGCAGCACCAGCTGCTGAAGAAGCCACATTTGAATTGCCACAGTTTGATGCGGCAGATAGTGCTGAAACTGCGTCTGTAGAACCATCTGAAGCTGAAGTTGCAACAAATAAAGCGCTAGATTTTGACATGGGTGATTTTGGTGAATTTAGTTCGAAAGCCGCTGATGGGTTGGCAGAAAAATCAAATTCTTTAGACATTACAGAAGAAGCCAGCTTTGGCAATACGATGCCAGCGCTGGATATGCCTAGCTTTGATGCGCCAAAATTTATGCCAGATGCATTAGCTGATGCTGGTGAAGTGGTTGCTGATAATGTTTTGGATTTGAGTGAATCAATGACTGATATAGCACAAGAGCTGTCGTCGTATGATGAATTTAATCTTGACTCGATTGAATTCCCACAACAGGATTCACCAGTAGTTGATGCCGATCTCGATACTGAGGCAGTGCTAGACATAAGCGGCATGAATACAGAATTAACTTCTACTGATTTTAATACTAGTACTGATTTCAATTTTGACATTCAAACTATATCGCCAGAAGCTGGTAATTACGAGGATGATGGCGCGATAGAGGCAAATATTTTCGATTTAAACACGATAGATTTAGAGCTTAATTATGGCGTTAATGAAGCCGAAGAGGCAGCCCCTGAAGCGCCTGGAGAGTTAAATGTTTCTGGTAATGAGCCGATTGAAGTGGAAACTAAATTGGATTTAGTGGTAGCTTACATCGAAATGGATGACAAAGAAGGCGCTAAAGAATTACTTGATGAAGTGATGAAAGAGGGCGGCGTATCACAACGAAAACGTGCGGAAGCGCTTTTAGCACAAATTGCATAACTTGCTATGTTTAATAACAAGCCGGGTAATTCCCGGCTTTTTTTTGTTAAGTTTTTGTTCTATCCAGATTAATCATCATCTTGACTAGATTCCGAATAAAATAGGCACATGTTGAAAATTAACATCATTACCCAGTTGCTAGTTTTTTTTATATTGGCGGTATCAATTAACTATATGACTTTAAATGCCCTATTTGGCCTATTTATTGTTATTAGTGTTGCGCTCTCGTTCACTAAAAACAATAAATTCTTACGCGCAACCTTGCGGTTTAAATGGTTTTTTTTAGTAATGCTACTCATCTTTGCATTTAACACTCCCGGCGAGCATGTGCAACACTGGCCATTTAACATTAGTCCTAGTTACGAGGGTATTAGGGCTGGCTTCACGCAAATATTTAGAATCATGTTAATGCTAGCAGCCTTAAGTTTAATTTTGGCTTGTAACACGCGGCAAAATATGATTTCTGGATTATATTTTATATTCTCGCCACTTAAGTTTTTTGGTCAATATTTTGAGCTTAAAATAGAGCGTTTTGCCGTGCGCTTATGGCTAACATTGCATTATGTGGAACTGCAAAGTGAAACAAAACATAGTCAAGATTTTATGAGCCAATTAAAAAACATGGTAGCACTTAGAGCAGATCAAACAAGTGAGGATGTTAGCGTCACATTGACAGTGTCAAAGTTAAATTTTGCAGATTATACCGTGTTAGCAATATCGGCAACGGGCGCCTTGATATATGCATTTATGGCGCTTGCCTGATGCGCGTTGCTTTGGCGGTGGAGTACGATGGCGCACTTTATTGTGGCTGGCAAAGCCAAGCTAATGCATGCGGCGTGCAAGATTTTTTAGAAGCTGCAATTCAACATATTGCGGAACACGTAGTACGCATACACGCTGCAGGCCGCACAGATACTGGCGTTCATGGCCTCGCTCAAATTGTGCATTTTGATACTGAAACCGCACGCCCAGAGAGCGCTTGGGTACGTGGTGTGAATGCATTTTTGCCTGCAAGCATACGTGTGTTGTGGGCAAATGCGGTAAGTGATGAGTTTCATGCGCGTTTTTCGGCGCAGCAACGTAGATATCAGTATTTGTTAATCAATGCGCCAGTTGCGCCTGCAATCATGTCCACAAAAGCTGGATGGTATCATTTACCTTTGAATGTTGCTGCCATGCAAACAGCGATTGCATATTTGCGTGGTGAGCATGATTTTAGTGCTTTTCGCGCTAGTGAATGCCAAGCTAAAAACCCAGTTAAAAATTTGCAGATTGCCACGGTAATACAACACGGCGAGCAGTTCATTTTTGAGTTTGCCGCCAACGCATTTTTACAGCACCAAGTACGCAACATGGTGGGCGCACTCATTTATGTGGGTAATGGCAAACATGCGCCAACATTGATACATGACTTGCTTGCACAAAAAGATCGTACACTTTCGCCACCTACATTTTCTCCCAATGGCTTATATTTAGTGGGTGTGCAATATGATGAAAAATTTGGCTTGCCTAACACACAGCGCAATCTGGGTTTTGGATTTATTTAACTGACAATTGTAGGGCTTTGCGTTACGCTTATGGCTTATGAGTAATATAACAAGAACGAGAGCAAAAATCTGTGGCATTACACGGGTAGAAGACGCGCTAAGCGCAGTCTATGCAGGTGCAGACGCCATTGGATTGGTGTTTTATGCGTCTAGCCCACGTTGCGTAAGTGTGGTGCAAGCGCAGAAAATCGTTGCAGCCATGCCGCCCTTTGTGAGTGTGGTCGGGCTGTTTGTCAATGCCAGCACAGCCGAGATTCAATCTATTTTATCGCAAGTGCATTTAGATGTTATACAGTTTCATGGTGATGAAACGCCCGCGCAGTGTGCGCAAATAAACTTGCCTTATTACAAGGCAATCCGCGTTAAACCAGATACAAATTTGTTACAATATGCCATTGAGTTTAATGCGGCTAAAGCTTTGTTATTAGATGCTTACAGTGAGCAAGCTTATGGCGGTACTGGCCATACATTTGATTGGAATTTAATCCCCGACAACTTGCCAAAACCAATTATTTTGGCAGGCGGCTTAGATGCCAACAATGTGGCGAATGCGATTCAACAAGCGCGGCCATATGCAGTGGATGTGAGTGGCGGTGTGGAGTTAACCAAAGGGATAAAGAGTGCGGGCATGATTGCTGCATTCATGCAAGCTGTGAAAGAAAGTCAGGAGTAATCAATGCAAGACTTTAATAATCAAAGCCAGAATAATCAAACCCATTTAAATAAAGCTTACGATATGCCAGATGAGCGAGGCCACTTTGGCCAATTTGGTGGAATTTTTGTGGCTGAAACATTGGTTGAGGCTTTAGAAGAGCTGCGCGTGATGTATGAAAAATATCGATATGACCCAGTTTTTTTGGCTGAATTTGCCTACGATTTAAAACATTTTGTTGGTCGCCCAAGTCCAATATACCACGCAGAGCGTTGGTCAAATAAAGTGGGTGGTGCGCAGATATATTTAAAGCGCGAAGATTTAAACCACACGGGTGCACACAAAGTGAATAACACCATTGGTCAAGCTTTATTGGCCAAACGCATGGGCAAGCCTAGAGTAATCGCTGAAACTGGTGCAGGTCAACACGGTGTGGCGACTGCAACGATTGCAGCGCGATTGGGCTTGGAATGCGTGGTGTATATGGGCAGCGAGGACGTAAAACGTCAAGCGCCTAACGTATTTAGAATGAAGTTGTTAGGCGCAACCGTGGTACCAGTTGAAAGTGGCTCTAAAACGCTTAAAGATGCCTTAAATGAGGCAATGCGCGACTGGGTAACTAATATTGAAAACACTTTTTATATTATTGGTACGGTAGCTGGTCCGCATCCATATCCCATGATGGTACGCGATTTTCAATCGGTGATTGGTATTGAAGCTAAACAGCAAATGCAGGAGATGGTGGGGCGTCAACCTGATGCAGTCGTTGCTTGTGTTGGCGGCGGCTCTAACGCCATGGGCATTTTTTACCCGTATATTGATGTAGAAAATGTGCGTTTAATTGGCGTGGAAGCGGCTGGACATGGCATGGAAACGGGCATGCACGCCGCGCCGCTAACAGCTAACAGCCCAATTGGCGTGTTGCATGGCAATCGCACCTATCTAATGCAAGATGCGGACGGCAACATTATTGAAACACACTCGATATCAGCTGGCTTGGATTACCCAGGGGTTGGACCAGAACATGCTTGGTTAAAAGACACTAAACGCGCTGAATACGTCGCCGTTACTGACGATGAAGCGATGACGGCCTTTCATAGTTTATGTCGCACCGAAGGCATTATCCCTGCGTTGGAGTCTAGCCATGCGCTAGCTTATGCCGAGAAAATGGCTAAAGCCATGCGTAAAGATGAGATTATTTTAGTTAATCTTTCAGGCCGCGGTGATAAAGACATCAATACTGTAGCGCGTTTAGCAAATATAACTCTATAAAACAAACCTATGTCACGCATCCAAACCGTATTCTCTGCGCTCAAAGCCAATCACAAAAAAGCCTTAATTCCTTACATTACCGCGGGCGATCCGCACCCAAACCATACTGTGGCCATTTTGCACACGCTGGTAAACAACGGTGCAGATATGGTTGAACTGGGCATTCCATTTTCTGACCCAATGGCTGATGGTCCTGTGATTCAGCGCGCAAGCGAACGTGCGTTGGTGCATAAAGTTGGTTTAAGCAAAGTGTTGCAAATGGTGAAGGAATTTCGCCAAACCGATACTACAACTCCCATCATATTAATGGGTTACGCTAACCCAATCGAAGCAATGGGAGCAGAAAAATTTACCCAAGCCGCTAAAGATGCAGGTGTAGATGGTGTGTTGACGGTGGATTATCCGCCAGAAGAATGTAAAGAATTTATCGCTGGTTTGCAAGCGGCTGGTATGGATAGTATCTTTTTATTGTCTCCAACCTCAGATGCTGCCCGTGTGGATTTAATCGTTAACCAAGCTAGTGGATTTTTGTATTATGTGTCGCTAAAAGGTGTAACAGGTGCAGCCAATATGGATGTAACACAAGTAAAAGCGCGCGTTACCGAGATCCGCAGCAAAACAATGCTGCCAATTGGTGTGGGCTTTGGCGTAAAAGATGCCGCTACTGCTAAAAGGGTGGCCGAATTTGCTGACGCGATTGTGGTGGGTAGCCGTATGGTGGTTACCATTGAGAATTCAACCGAAGAAAATTTGATGCACAATATAAGCCAACTGATGCAAGAGTTGCGCGGGGCAATAGATAGTTAAGGGGTATAACATGAGCTGGTTAGATAAAATTCCACAAAAAATTAAGCGGGTCGTTGATTCTGCACAAAGAAAAAATGTGCCAGAAGGCCTGTGGAGCAAATGTGAATCGTGTATGACGGTGCTGTATAAAACCGATTTAGACAGTAATTTAGAAGTGTGCCCAAAATGTTCGCACCACAATAGAATTGGCGCTCGCAGCCGTTTAAACCAATTGTTAGATTCAGAAGCGCGTATTGAAATTGGTGCCAATGTTGAGCCAATTGACTCATTAAAATTTAAAGATAGCAAAAGCTATGCCGACCGTATGAAAGCGGCGCAAAAAGAGGGAGGCGAAAAAGATGCGCTCATCGTTATGCAAGGCCAGATGCTTGGGATAAGGGTGGTCGTAGCCGCCTTTGAGTTTAAATTTATGGGCGGTTCGATGGGTTCTGTGGTGGGCGAGCGTTTTGTACGTGGCGTGGACGCCGCCATTAAAAATAAAGCCGCATTTATTTGTATTTCGGCCAGTGGTGGCGCACGTATGCAAGAAGGTTTGTTATCGCTGATGCAAATGGCCAAAACGAGTGCGGCACTTGCCAAGTTGTCTAATGCAGGTTTGCCGTATATTTCGGTATTGACAGACCCTACCATGGGTGGTGTTTCGGCCAGTTTTGCCATGTTGGGCGATGTGATTGTGGCTGAGCCAAACGCGCTGATTGGCTTTGCTGGGCCACGTGTGATTGAGCAAACGGTGCGCGAAACGCTTCCAGAAGGCTTTCAGCGTGCGGAGTTTTTGTTAGCGCATGGCGCGGTAGATTTAATTATTGATAGACGCGAAATGCGCCAAAGATTAGCCAATGTTTTATCCAGCCTAATGCAAATGCCCAAAGCGGCCTAAATATACATCTGACGTGACAAGCTATTAAGTGACAACCAGCAAAACCCAGCCACAAGCTAAACCAAAAACTGCAGTTGAATGGCTGGCTTACATTGAAGCCCTCCACCCAAAAACCATTGCCATGGGTTTAGATAGGGTCAAGTTAGTTATCGATAGGCTTCAGCTTAATCCCACTTTCCCCATCATCACAGTGGCGGGCACCAACGGCAAAGGCTCAGTGTGCGCCATGCTTAGCCACATTTATGCGCAAGCAGGCTATCATGTTGGTTGTTACACTTCGCCGCATATTCAGCAATATAGCGAGCGCGTGAGTGTGAACCTGCAACCTATTTCAGATGGCGATTTATGCATTGCATTTACAGCGGTAGAGGCAGTGCGCGGCGATGTGGCGCTTACCTATTTCGAGATGGGCACGCTGGCGGCCATGTGGCATTTTTGTCGTCAACCATTAGATGTATGTATTTTAGAGATTGGTTTGGGTGGCCGGTTGGACGCAGTGAATGCGTTTGAACCGAACTGTGCCATTGTGACGACGATTGCTCTAGATCACATGGAGTTTTTGGGTAATACGCGTGAACAAATCGGCTTTGAAAAAGCCGGCGTATTTCGTACGAAAAAACTCGCCATTTGTGGTGATGAAGATCCACCAAATAGCTTAGTGGAATATGCAGAAAAAATAGACGCGGACTTGCAATTAATTCAGCGCGATTTTCGAGTCACAAAAACCAAACATGGTTGGCAATATACAGCTATAAATATTCATTTAGATTTGCCTAATCTAGGCTTAATTGGTGATTTTCAACTGAATAATGCCGCTTGTGTGGTGCGTGCAGTGCTGCATTTAAGTGATATTTTACCTGTAAACATCTCTGAACATTCAGGTGCTGGCCTGCAGGCCAGTATCCATGAGGCTCTCAGGGCGGTGAATTTAATAGGGCGTTTTCAACAAATACAATCAAGCCCAGATGTTATTGTAGATGTGGCACATAACCCACACGCTGCAGAATCGCTGTCGCAAAATTTAAAATCTAAGCCATGTGCAGGCAAAACACTGGCGGTATTTGGCATGTTGGCCGATAAAGATATTGCTGGCGTGATTGAAGCGGTACAGGCTGAAATAGACGCTTGGTATTTGGCTGATATTCACAACGTGCGTGGCGCTAAGGCGCTAAATTTACAACTGGTGTTAAAAAAACAAGGCAATAAAATGCCTGCAAAATTGTTTACAGATGTAGCTGCCGCACTGACCGCAGCCTGTATGGATGCAGATAAAAATGATAGAATAATCGTATTCGGCTCGTTTTATACCGTGGCAGATGCGATGGCAGCCAAACAGTAGGCGTGAGCCAAGTCAATGCTTGCAAACTTGATCACGTGCCCTTATATTAAGCTCATACATTAAACTAAACAAAAGGTAAATCATGCAAAGAGAGCCAGTGAGCGACCTAGAGTTGAATTTAAAAAAACGTGCGCGCCGACGCTTGGTGGGTGCCATTGCGTTGGTGTTATTAATGCTAATCGTGCTGCCGATGATATTAAAAGACCGCGCTGCAATTCCCCCCGCTGAGAAAATCACCATTACACTCCCTAGTGAACAATCTCAAGCAACACCATCAGATTTTGATTCTAGTATAATGCCAGCCGAACCTGCGGCGGCAGTGATTGATGAAAATGAGCCTGAAACGCTACCTGACAAAGAAACCAATTTAGCAACCAACGCTGATAGTGAAGCCGCAGCGCCAGCAAAAGAAACGCCAGCCAAACAGACAACTAATCAAAAATTTTATGTGCAAGTGGGTGTGTTTTCAGATGCGGCTAATGTGAAGCAACTACAAACAAAATTGAGCGATTTAGGCTATAAATCCCAAACCGAGAAGATAAGCACTGATAAGGGCCAAAAAATACGTTTGCGTACGCAAGTGTTTGGCGATAGAAATGAAGCGGCGATTGCCCTAGAAAACATTAAAGACGCTGGGTTGACAGGTATGGTAGTCAGTCAATAATGCACGCAGTAGTAATTATAGGTCTAGCTACTAAATGACCAGTTTTGATTACACCGTTTTAATCATAATTGGTATTTCTATTGTGGTCAGTATGATGCGCGGCGCCGTACGTGAGTTGCTAGCCATTACGGGTTGGATAGTCGCTATTTATGTGGCCAAAACTTATGCCACACAGCTTATCCCGCTATTGCCAACAGATATTCCAACTGAGGCTTTAAAAATATTGGCAGCGCACATTATTGTTTTTTTTGGTGTTTTGTTAGTGGCTAGTTTGCTGATTATTGCACTTTCTGGTTTGATTAAGAAAATCGGCTTGAATTGGTTGAATCGTGGGGTGGGTGCAGTATTTGGCTTTGCTCGCGGCTTTTTGATTGTGTGTGTGTTGGTGTTTTTGGCGGGGCTGACCAGTTTGCCTAAAGATGCGCGCTGGACCAATTCTATGTTTAGCTCACCACTAGAAGCATTAGTAAAAAGTATGTTGCCTTTTATTCCGCAAATGGTTGCAAAACATATTCTATATGATTAGTAAATGTGTAATTAGTAAAAGTAGTCATTGTAAAATATTGGTAGTAAAAGTATGCTTCAATAGCAAAACCGAATGAGGAACATAAATCTATGTGTGGCGTAATCGGCATCGTCGGTAAAAACCCAGTGAATCAGTTGCTATACGATGGCTTACTGGTCTTGCAGCATCGTGGGCAAGATGCCGCAGGCATTGTGACCTGCGATGGAAACACGTTTTTTATGCATAAAAATAATGGCTTAGTGAAAGATGTATTTCAAACCCGCCATATGCGCAGTCTCGTTGGCAATGTCGGCATAGGGCACGTGCGCTACCCCACGGCGGGTTCATCCAGTGCGGCCGAGGCACAACCATTTTATGTCAATTCGCCATTTGGCATAGTATTAGGGCATAACGGCAATCTGACCAACTCCGAGCAGCTTAAGTCTGAAATGTTCCGCCAAGATTTGCGCCACATCAATACCAACTCAGATTCTGAAGTGCTGCTTAATGTATTGGCGCACGAAATTGAAAAAACCTCTAAAAACGCGGTGCTCAATACAGATATGGCTTTTGATGCAGTGGCTGGGGTTCATCGCCGTTGCAGGGGTGCGTATGCTGTAGTGGCGATGATAGCTAACTTTGGTTTGCTGGCGTTTCGTGACCCCAACGGTATCCGTCCTTTGGTCATTGGCAAACAAGAAACTGATAAAGGCACAGAATATATTGTGGCGTCAGAGAGCGTGGCGCTTGATGTGCTGGGCTTTAAATTGATGCGTGATGTGGAACCTGGCGAGGCGGTATTTATTGACATGGAGGGCAATCTATTTTCGCGCCAATGTGCAGAAAATGCCAAACTTAATCCATGTATTTTCGAGTATGTTTACTTGGCAAGGCCAGATTCAGTGATTGATGGCATTTCTGTATATCAAACTCGGTTAGACATGGGCGTGAGCTTGGCCAACAAGATTAAGCGTGAATGGGCCAATAAAAAAATTGATGTGGTAATACCAATCCCTGATACTAGCCGGCCAAGTGCGCTACAGGTCGGCATTAGTTTGGGCTTAGATTATCGTGAAGGCTTTATTAAAAATCGTTACATTGGGCGCACATTTATCATGCCGGGTCAGGCCTTGCGTAAAAAATCAGTACGGCAAAAACTTAATCCTATTGGCATTGAATTTAAAGGCAAAAATGTGTTGTTGGTGGATGATTCTATTGTACGTGGCACCACATCGCAGCAAATTGTGCAAATGGCGCGCGATGCGGGCGCCAATAAAGTATATTTTGCCTCAGCGGCTCCACCAGTCCGCTTCCCTAATGTATATGGTATTGACATGCCTAGCCGTGATGAGCTGCTGGCGACCGGCCGCACCGACGCAGAAATTTGCAAAGAAATAGGTGCTGATGCGTTAATTTACCAAGATTTGGATGATTTGGTGGGTGATATTAGACAGAGCAATATGGCAATTGCAGACTTTGATTGCAGCTGTTTTGATGGCAAGTACGTCACAGGCGATGTGGATGCCGTTTATTTAAATCGTATAGAATCAGCGCGTGGCGATGCTAATAAAAAGCAAAAGCCTGCCAATGCCAGCACGCAAATGGATTTAAATTTAATTGACAGTGAATTAAACGAAAATGAAATAGCCATTGAAAACTAATTGAGATGACCCGAATTGGCTATATATAACAGGCTGTATTTAACTTAGAGTTATATTATTGTTAACTTAAATAATTAATTTTTTTAATGATACCTTTCAATAAACCTTATTTTACTGGTAAAGAGCTTGACTATATTCGCCAATCGCACGAGATAGGCAATTTGTCTGGTGATGGTGCTTTTACCCATAAAGTTAACGCATGGTTAGAGCATCAATCTCAATCTAAAAAAGTATTGCTAACGCATTCCTGCACTGCAGCGCTAGAAATATCGGCCATATTGGCTGATATTCAGCCTGGTGATGAAGTGATTATGCCCTCATACACGTTTGTGTCCACCGCCAATGCCTTTGTATTGCGTGGTGGTGTGCCTGTGTTTGTGGACATCCGAGAAGACACACTCAATATAGATGAAACATTAATAGAGGCAGCCATAACACCGCGTACCAAAGCCATTGTGCCTGTGCACTATGCTGGTATTGGTTGCGAGATGGACACAATTTTGGCGATTGCTAAAAAGCATAATTTGTTAGTGATAGAAGATGCTGCTCAAGGCGTAATGGCAAGTTACAAAGGCAAGGCGCTTGGTGCCATTGGGCATTTAGGGGCGTATTCTTTTCATGAGACAAAAAATATTATATCTGGTGAGGGCGGCTCGATACTTATTAACGATGATAGATTTACCCAGCGCGCTGAAATCATCCGAGAAAAAGGTACTAATCGTAGCCAGTTTTATCGTGGACAAGTCGATAAATATACTTGGCAAGATGTTGGGTCATCCTATTTGCCTGGTGAGGATGTTGCTGCATTTTTGTATGCACAATTAGAGCATGCAGATAAAATTACCAGTCAGCGCCTAGCGATTTGGCAAAAGTACCATGATGCGCTAGAAATATTAGAGCAAAAGGGCGAAATTAGGCGGCCAATCATTCCTGCAGAATGCCAGCATAATGCACATATGTATTATGTATTGCTTGATTCTTTAGCGCATCGTACACAAGTAATTAACAATTTTAAAAAGCAAAATATTCACCCTGTATTTCATTACGTTCCATTACACAACTCACCTGCAGGTAAAAAGTTCGCACGTACACATGGTGATTTAACCAATACAGAAGGTATATCTAGTAGGCTTTTGCGTTTACCATTGTGGATAGGTTTGGATGATGAGATGATAAACGAAGTACTAGAAGTCTTAGGCGTTAGCTTGCAAGTTCCCCCGATATTGAAAGTTGCTTGACACTTAACTTGATAAGGCGTTAAATATAACTGCGCTGATTTGAGTGGCCAACCTTAAACAAAGCCTTACTCAGCTTGCGGGCGCATCATAAATTCTGCTAAAGCGAGGGCTTGTACATCAAGCTATAAAACCCGTTTTAGCATTTATGCTTTAACGGGTTTTTTATTGCCACTAAAATGTGAGAGTTTGATGAAAAATAAACAATATCATGCTGAAACCTTGAGTGTACGCGCAGGTAGTGAAGCGACCAATTTTGGCGAAAATTCTGAAGCGTTATTTTTAAACTCTAGCTTTAGGTTTAAAAGTGCAGCACAAGCAGCAGCGCGCTTTGGCGGCACTGAGCCAGGTAATATTTACTCACGTTTCACCAATCCAACAGTCACTATGTTTCAAAATAAGCTGGCAGCGCTTGAAGGTGCCGAGCAATGTGTAGCAACTTCTAGCGGTATGTCTGCCATTTTAGCTTGCGTAATGGGTATATGCAGTGCCGGTGACCATATTGTGGCCTCGCGCAGTATTTTTGGCACGTCGGTACAATTGTTTAGCAATATCATGAAGCGGTGGGGTTTGCAGGTGACGTATGTGTCGCTTACCAATCATATCGAGTGGCAGGCCGCACTTACGCCAAAAACTAAACTATTTTTTGCCGAAACGCCGTCGAATCCACTGACTGAAGTATGCGATATTCAAATGTTGGCTGATATTGCCCACCAAGCAGGCGCACATTTGGTGGTGGATAATTGCTTTTGCACGCCTGCGATTCAGCGTCCATTAGATTTAGGCGCAGATATTATCATTCACTCTGCCACCAAATATATAGATGGGCAAGGCAGGTGTTTAGGCGGCGCCGTTTTAGGCACCAAAGCGATAATGGAGCCTGTATATGGCTTTTTACGCAGCGCAGGTGTCACTATGAGTGCATTTAACGCTTGGATATTTTTAAAAGGGCTAGAAACATTGCATGTACGCATGGAGGCGCATGCAAAACGCGCTTTAGAACTAGCAACTTGGCTTGAAAAGCAGCCACGAGTAGCCCGGGTTTTTTATCCTGGCTTGACCTCGCATCCACAACATCTATTGGCGATGCAACAGCAAAGTAGCGGTGGCGGCATTATCAGTTTTGAAGTAAAGCCAAAGGCTGGGCAAACATTGCAAGAAGCTGCTTGGGCATTGATAGACGCGACAGAATTGATTTCGATAACTGCAAATTTAGGTGATGCCAAAAGCACTATTACGCACCCAGCTACTACCACGCACAGTAGAGTCTCTGTAGAAGCACGTGAGGCGGCGGGCATTACGGATAACTTAGTTCGTGTTGCCGTGGGGCTTGAGCACGTGGATGATTTAAAAGCGGATATGGATTTACTAGTTAATTAAAGGCAACTTATGCATACTAGTATTTATGCGGGTTTTTGCGGTTTACTCATGGCTTGGTTAGCGCTGCAAACGATTAAAGCTCGCCGTACCAATAAAGTTAAGCTAGGCGATGGTGGTAATTTTGCGTTGCAAAGTGCTATACGTGCACATGGTAATTATGCAGAATATATGCCGATAGTTTTGATACTGCTGTTTTTATTAGAGCATAATGGTATGCATTATTTAGTGATTCATGTTGTAGGGGTTGCATTTTTAATTGGACGTTGCATACACGCGCAAGGTTTGTTGACGGATAATTTACGTTACCGCGTACGCGGTATGGGTTTTACGCTGAGTATATTAATAGGATTGGCGGTGACGAATATTATACAGGCAGCTTTTCATTTGCTTAAAAGCTAGTGCTTTACACTTTTATGCCAGCATTGAGATTTGTTGCTCAATTTGGTCTAGCATCTCAAAACGTTTACGATACATACTGCGTTTTTTCGAATCAATTTCACTTAAATCTTTGTGTGCTGTGCTAGTTTTTAGCCAGTAAAAGCCGTCATTGCCAGCTATTCCTTCATGCTCTTTCCAAATTTCATCATAATTGGTCTTGCTTATAATTTTAGATGCTAATTTAAAATAAGGATGCCATTGGTGGCGATGCAATTGGTCGATAGCTAATATTTTAGTGGCCCCAATGCGTGTTGCGATTATGCGTAGCACTGCAATCACAAAGCTGCGCGGTCTCAAGCCATTAAAGTCTTTGGTCAGTTGCTTAATTGTTTCGAGTGACTTTTCACTAGAAAAGCCGCTATATATTCCTTGAATACCCCCTATATATAAAGTGATTTCGTTGTGGTGGCGGCCTAAGCTAAAGGCTACCGACATTACTCTTAAGTCATGGTGAAAAATATTGAGTACGATTTCGCCTTCGCGCACAAACCATCGTGGCTTATCAAGCACAATAGAAGTATTGGGTGAAAACACATTTAAGCTGACTATCTGTTTAGGTAAGCCATCCGATAAATCAAGGTATTTTGGCATGTCTTTTAATAGCGCGTAATGGTTGGCAATGCGAGAAAACCGTTGAGATACATTCCAGTCTTTATGAATGTATGGCCACACCAAATTACCTAACACACTAGGCTCTAACTTGAAAATATGCTCATAACCTAATTGGTTGATTTCTTTATAAAATTCTTCTATTAGACTTTTGTTTTTTCTTGCTTTTAGACAAAAAGTAAATTGTTGATAGAAGGAATAAATGTTCTTCAAAGGATAAGCTTCTCTGCTTACTTCAACAAAGTTTTTAACGCTAAGGTAAGTAGATGGTTTAATTTCTGTCGACATTGTCATTATAGTTATAATATATTCGTAACAATAATAGTTGGTTATTGCCAACTTGTTAAGTATTTAAATTTAATATTTCAATACTCCCAAATTAATTAGTTGGGAGTAATCAACTCGCAGCGACTTTAATTTTCTGCCAAGGTGTCAGCCTCACTAATAACCTTAAAAGCGCAAAAGCGACATCAAGCTTGGCCAATTCAATTTTGGTGCTTGTGCAAAACAATGCTGTCTCGTTGTTTTGGCCTTCTGTATAGGCGTTATTTGTGTAATATTAATAACGGCGATTTGCTAGCGATTCACAAGCCTTAAAGCTTAATTAAGCGTGTTATCTAGGCTTAAACATGTTAAAATTTAACGATAAAATGCTTTGCAAAAACAATCTAAAATACAGTTGCTAGCACATCGAAATATGATAAAAAATCGTCACGGAAATACTAATGGATCAATTCGCTAAAGAAACCCTCCCTATCAGCCTAGAAGACGAGATGCGTCGCAGTTATCTTGATTATGCTATGAGCGTGATTGTAGGTCGTGCGTTGCCTGATGTGCGCGACGGTTTGAAGCCTGTACACCGTCGCGTGTTATTTGCTATGCATGAGTTGAGCAACGATTACAACAAGCCGTATAAAAAATCTGCGCGTATTGTCGGCGACGTGATTGGTAAATACCATCCGCATGGTGATACTGCGGTGTATGACACGATTGTTCGTATGGCACAAGATTTTAGCTTACGTTACATGCTGGTGGATGGCCAAGGCAACTTTGGTTCAGTCGATGGTGACAATGCGGCGGCGATGCGTTACACGGAAATCCGCATGAGCAAAATTGCGCATGAGTTATTGGCGGATATCGATAAAGAAACCGTTGATTTTGGTCCTAACTATGACGGCAGTGAACACGAGCCGCTAATCATGCCAGCGCGTATTCCAAATTTGCTGATTAATGGCAGCAGTGGCATTGCGGTGGGTATGGCGACCAACATTCCGCCACATAACATTAGCGAGGTGCTGGATGCTTGTTTTGCCTTGCTGAAAGATCCTGAAGTTGGCACTGAAGAGCTGATTGATTTGGTACCAGCACCAGATTTCCCTACGGCCGGCATTATTTATGGCACTGTGGGTGTAAAAGAAGGTTACCGCACTGGTCGCGGTCGCGTGGTGATGCGTGGTCGTACGCATGTGGAAGATATGGAAAAAGGTAGTCGGCAAATGCTGATTGTCGATGAACTACCTTACCAAGTAAACAAAAAAACCTTTGTTGAAAAAATCGCCGAGCTAGTCAATGAGAAAAAAATTGAAGGCATATCTGATTTGCGTGACGAATCAGATAAATCGGGCATGCGTGTGGTGATTGAGCTAAAACGTGGCGAAATTCCTGAAGTAATTTTAAATAACCTATACAAACAAACGCAGCTGCAAGATACGTTTGGCATGAATATGGTGGCCATTATGGATGGTCAGCCACGTTTGCTAAATTTAAAACAAATGTTAGAGGCCTTTTTACGTCATCGCCGCGAGGTGATTACGCGCCGCACCGTGTTTGAGCTGAAAAAAGCCCGTGCCCGTGGGCATGTGCTAGAAGGTTTAGCGGTTGCATTGGCTAATGTGGATGAAATGATTGCGTTGATTAAAGCCGCGCCAACTCCACCAGAAGCGAAAATTGATTTGATGGCTAAAGTATGGAAATCTGGCGTGGTAGAAGAAATGCTAAAACGTGCTGCAATGGAAGCATCGCGGCCAGAAGGCTTAAGTGTTGATTTTGGCTTAACACCAAAAGGTTATAAATTAAGTGATGTGCAAGCGCAAGAAATTTTGCAAATGCGCCTACAACGTTTAACTGGCCTAGAGCAAGACAAAATAGTCAGTGAATATAAAGAAGTTATGGATGAGATTGCAGATTTATTAGATATTTTGGCAAACTCTAGCCGTGTGACTACTATTATTAGTGAAGAGTTGACTGAAATTCGCAAGCAATTTGGCGACAAACGCCGTAGTGAGATTATAGAAAATACACAAGACCTTAGCCTGGAAGATTTAATCACGCCGCAAGATGTTGTTGTGACACTGTCGCACACCGGTTATGTGAAATCGCAGCCGTTAGATGAGTACCGTGCACAGCGCCGCGGTGGGCGTGGCAAGCAGGCCGCTGCCACTAAAGAAGATGACTTTATCGACAAAATGTTTGTGGCGAATACGCATGATTATATTCTGTGCTTCTCAAGCCGTGGCCGTGTCTATTGGTTAAAAGTATATGAAGTGCCACAGGGCAGTAGAATCGGGCGTGGTAAGCCAATTATTAACTTATTCCCGCTAGAAGAAGGTGAGAAAATTAACGCGATTCTTTCGGTGAAAGAATTTGATGAAAGTCACTTTATTTTTATGGCAACGGCACAAGGCACAGTGAAAAAAACTGCCTTAAGCGAATTTGCCAACCCACGTAAATCGTCATCATCTAAGTTAATGGCGATAATGCCCGATTTAC
>JANMBK010000281.1:0-9581 GCA_031360365.1 Methylophilaceae bacterium | reverse complement strand
TCTATTTAATAACATTGCACTTTATTTAATAATAGTAATTTATTAACAAATAAGTATTTTACGCGCTAATTAACTTCCTTCAATCCAATACTAATTTTTTTAAATTGACTTAAAATATAGTTTACATACATTCTTGTTTGTATATAATATATACTCAATTAACATGATAAACAAACTATTTATCAATATTAAAAACAATATAAAAATTAATTTAACAGGGTCGCCATCATGCACTTTTTGCCGCAACAACGTTACTTTAAAAGTTACTTTAAAAAATTAAACGGTTCATTTTCAGTAGCGCTTGCATCAATATTTGCAGCTGCTATTTTGACGGCCTGCGGCAAAGAAGAACAGGCTTCGCCAGCCGCGCCGCCTGCTATGCCAGTCAGTTATATCAGTGTAGCACCAACATCTGTGCCTATGAGTGTAGAAGCGGTTGCGCAAACTGAGGGCGCAAAAGAAGTGGAAATTAGACCGCGCGTTGGCGGCATTATTCTAAAAAAAATGTTTGAAGAAGGTGAGCCGGTAAAAGCTGGGCAAACACTTTTCATAATTGACCCAGCGCCATTTCAAATTGCCCTTAACCAAGCTAAAGCGCAAGCGGCGGGTCAAGGTGCGCGCATAACGCAGACCTCCCGCGAATCTAACCGCTTAAAAGAACTACTTGCTACCCAATCGGTGAGCCAACGTGAATATGATAATGCGACTTCGGATGTGAGCATTTCACAGGCCGACATGATGCAAGCGCAGGCCAACATTAAAGAGGCTGAGCTTAATCTTTCTTATACGCAGGTAACAGCGCCTGTTTCTGGCATTGCAGGGCGTTTTCAGTTTTCAGAAGGCGCTTTAGTCGCTGCAAATACCAGCTTGTTGACGACCATTGTGCAACTATCGCCCATTTGGGCACGCTTTAGTTTGTCTGAATCAGAACTTGCGAGCTTAGGTGGGCGTGTCAATGAAAATAGCGTTACTGATGTAACGCTGGTGCTACCTGACGGTAGTGAATATAGTCAAAAAGGTAAACTTAACTTCACAGCCAATCAAATTAATCCAACATTAGGTACGCAGGAATTACGTGCAACATTTAATAACGCGGATAAAGTGTTGTTGCCCGGTCAGTTTGTGCGTGCTCGTGTCACAACAGGTTTGCAAGATGGCGTATTTTTAGTGCCACAACCAGCCGTGTTAACGGGTGATCAAGGTAAATATGTCTACGTGATTAATGCTAAAAATGAAGCAACCATACGACCAGTGACTGTGGGTGAATGGCATGGCAAAGATTGGATCATACTAAAAGGCTTAAGCGAAAATGATAAAGTCATCGTCGATAACTTAATCAAATTGCGCCCAGCTGCTGTTGTTGCGCCACGTATTTTTGGCCAGCCGTCAGAAATGCCAGCCTCAAAAACTCCCCCCACAGCTAAGTCGGCTGATTATTAATTGGTAAGTGTTTATTTGCCAATCATTTCATTTAAGCAGATAAAACCATGACCAAATTTTTTATTACACGACCTATTTTTGCCAGCGTTTTGTCCATCATCATCGTGTTGGCTGGCTTGGCTGCAGCACTGAAATTACCAATATCCCAATATCCGGAGATCGCGCCGCCAACGGTGTTGATTACGGCTACCTATCCAGGTGCCAGTGCTGATACGTTAGCCAAAACGGTGGCTGCACCGATTGAAGAGCAGCTTAGTGGGGTCGAAGGCCTGCTTTACTTTAATTCCAGCGCTGATTCCAGTGGCACCCTGACCATTACTGCCACGTTTGAAATCGGCACCGATGGCGATCAGGCGACGTTTAATGTCAGCAATCGGGTCAATATTGCCTTGCCACGTTTGCCAGATGAGGTGCGCCGCACCGGATTGGTGGTGCAGAAGCGCTCCGACAACTTCCTACTGGTGCCGATGCTGACTTCTGAAAGCGGCAAGTACGACCCGCTGTTTTTGAGTAATTACGGCACACTCAATGTGCTGGATGACCTCAAACGCATCAAGGGTGTGGGCGACGCCATTATTTTTGGGGCGCAGGATTACGCCATGCGCATCTGGCTGCGACCAGACCGTATGGCGCAACTGGGTGTGACCACCAGTGATATCGCAGCGGCGATACAAACGCAGAATGCCCAATACGCGGCGGGCAAGATCGGCCAGGATCCAGCGCCAGCCGACCAGCAGATTGTGTATACCGTCACTGCCAAAGGCCGGCTACTCGACCCGGAGCAGTTCGGCAATATTATCCTGCGTGCCGATGGCCCACGTGGGGTGCTATATCTCAAGGATGTGGCACGTATTGAGCTTGGTTCACAAAATTACAACATTCGTACAACTTTAAATGGCAAGCCAGGCATCGCAATTGGCGTGTTCCTGCAGACTGGTGCCAATGCACTGGATACCGCTAAAGCGGTCAAGGCCAAGCTAGAAGAACTCAAGGAAGATTTTCCTGAGGGCATGGATTATCAAATACCCTATGATACCAGTGAATTTGTGAAGTCTTCCATCGAGGAAGTAGTGATTACCCTAGGTGAGGCGATGTTGCTGGTGGTCTTGGTGGTATTCGTGTTCCTGCAAAGCTGGCGCGCAACCTTGATTCCACTGATAGCCGTGCCAATTTCTTTAATCGGTACCTTTGCCGGTTTATGGATTTTCGGGTTTTCCATTAATACACTCACGCTTTTTGCCATGGTGCTCTCTATCGGCATCGTGGTGGATGATGCGATTGTGGTGCTGGAGAATGTCGAGCGCCTGATGACAGAAGAAAAACTGTCACCCATCAAAGCGGCTGTTAAATCAATGGAGCAAGTGTCGGGCGCGGTGATAGCGATTGTACTAGTGCTTTGTGCGGTGTTTGTGCCAGTGGCGTTTCTTGGCGGCATTGCTGGCGAGCTGTACCGTCAATTTGCCGTGACAGTAGCGGTAGCGGTGGTGATTTCAGGTGTGGTGGCATTGACACTGACGCCAGCCCTGTGCGCCATTCTGCTCAAATCTGTGCATGGTGAATCTAAATTTTTCCGCCCATTTAATCGGGGTTTTGAAGGCTTGACTAGGTTTTATATTCGCACCGTGAATCTGACGTTGCATCACCGTATCATTGGTGCCGTTGTATTTATCGGCATCATTGCTGTGGCTGGATATCTCATTAAAATTGTGCCAGGCAGCTTTGTGCCGCCAGAAGATCAAGGTTACGTGATTACCGCTTTTGTATTGCCGGACGGCGCAACGCTCAATCGCACCACCAAGACCACCGAAGCGGTGCGCTCTGCTATCGCCAAAGAAGAGTCGGTAGTGATGCAGTTTATTATTAATGGCCTTGACTTAATTGGCGGTGGCAACAAAACCAGTGCGGCTACCATGTTTGTCCGAATGAAGGATTGGGGTGAGCGCACCGAAACCTCAGATGACATTGTTGGCAAACTGTTTGGCCTTGGCATGCAGCAGCCCGATGGTATTGCATTCGCCTTCAACCCGCCCGCCATAAGGGGGCTGGGTCAGGCGGGTGGTTTCGAGCTGTATGTGCAAAGCAAGGGTGATTCAGACCCAATGCGACTGTCATCGGCAGTGAATAGTTTTGTGGCGGCCTTGCAGCAAGAGTCGAGCTTGACTGGAATTAACACCTTCTTTAGGCCGACCGTGCCGCAGCTATTTGTTGAGGTAGACGAGGCCAAAGCGTTGTCGCTCGGTGTGCCGATTGCCAGCATCTATGCAACTTTGCAAAGCACGATGGGGTCGCTATACGTAAATGACTTTAATCGCTCCGGTCGTACCTACCGTGTACAACTGCAAGCGGAACCGCAGTTCCGCATGAAACCAGAAGATCTGGGCAAGGTTTATGTGCGTTCAAATATGGGAGAAATGATTCCGTTGTCCGCATTAAGCAAAATCAACAACATCATTGGTGCCGAACAATTGGAGCGCTATAACGGCCTACTGTCAGCCAAGATACTGGGTAGTGGTGCGCCTGGCGTGAGTTCGGGCGATGCGATCAAAGTGGTGGAACAGGTTGCTGCGAAAAACCTGCCAGAAGGCTTCCAAATCGCTTGGACTGGTCAGGCTTATCAGGAAAAACGCACTGGCTCAGCTGCAGTGTTTGCGTTCGGTTTTGCCATCATCGTCGTGTTCTTGATTCTAGCGGCACAGTTCGAAACTTGGGTGCTGCCATTAGCGGTCATCATGGCGGTGCCATTTGCATTGGCAGGTGCGCTGCTGGCGGTGCTGGTGCGCGGAATGCCAAACGACATCTACTTTCAGATTGGCCTGATTACACTCATCGGGTTGGCAGCGAAAAATGCCATTCTGATTGTTGAATTCGCTAGTCAGAAGATGGAAGAGGGTATGCCTGTGATAGAGGCAGCGATTGAGGCTGCGCGTCTGCGTTTCCGGCCAATCGTCATGACTTCGATGGCCTTTGTGCTAGGCATTGTGCCACTGGTCATCGCCACCGGTGCAGGTTCTGCTGCACGTCGTTCTATGGGCACGGGTGTTTTCGGCGGCATGTTACTGGCTACTTTTGTAGCGACTATTTTCATCCCATTATTCTTTACTTGGTTAAGCAATACTCATGTAGACAGAAAACATCATGGCGAAGGGTTATAGAGATAACCTTATGAAAAACTTAAGTATGAAAAGTTTAAGCATGAAAAAATTTAGCATATTTTTGTTATTGCTTCTGTCATCTTGCCAAGCATTGGGGCCAGATTATTTTCGCCAGGTGTTTAACTTGCCTGCCAAGTATAGCCAACCAGTGACTGCTGACAACGCAGAAAATACAATGAGTAAAGCATGGTGGAACCACTACCAAGATGCAAAATTGAATGAATTGGTGGCATTAAGTTTACAAAATAATACCGATATTCAATTGGCCGTGGCGCGCATTGAAGAAGCCGATGCCAGTATGCGTGAAGTAGGCGCATCGCTATTTCCAGAAGTAGGTTTATCTGCCGCTGCCACACGCAGCAAAGTGACTGAATTAGGTGCTTTTCCAGTATTTATATCACCTATTCGTAATAACTACACGTTTGGTTTTAACACCAATTATGAGTTAGATTTTTGGGGTAAAGTAAGGCGCGCTAAAGAATCTGCGACAGCAAATGCATTGGCTTCACGCTATTCAAAACAAACGGTTGAGCTTTCTTTAATTGGTTTAGTTAGCAGTCATTATTTGCAATTACGCGGCATTGAAGCGCAAATTGCCGTCACCAAAGACAACCAGATCAGTCGCGAAGAATCACTTAAGCTAAACCAGCGTCGTCTAGAAGGGGGCATTGCCAGCAGCTTAGAAGTCAGCCAAGCCGAAGTAGCAGTGAGCAATTTAAATGCGCAGCTCATAGAATTAAACCGTTTGCGTGCATTAACATTGCATCAATTGGCGGTGTTAACGGGTGTGCTGGATTTAAAACTAGAGATGGGAGCTAATCAAGTAGATATTCGTGCGCTACCCATTCCGCCGATTCCGCCAGCAGGTTTACCATCGGCGTTACTTGAAAATCGTCCTGATATTCGTCAGGCAGAACAAGCGTTGATTGCTGAAAACGCGCAAATAGGCATTGCAAAAGCGGCTTTATATCCGAGCATTAGCTTAACCGGTAATTATGGTGGTGAAAGTTTAGCGTTGGGCAATATATTAAAAAGTGGCGCGCGTATTTGGACATTGGGATTAGGCCTAGATTTGCCAATTTTTGATTCGGGTAGGCGTAAAGCACGCGTTGAGCAAGCAACTGCGCGACAAAAACAGGCATTAGCACAATACCAAACGACCATTCAAAATGCATTTAGAGAAGTCAATGATGCGCTGGTCACTCGTCGTTTAAATGTAGAGCGTGAGCAAGCTTTAACTGCAAGTGAAGCGTCTGCAAAAAAAGCATTGACTGTCGCTGAGAATCGCTATAAATCAGGCTATTCAGCTTATTTAGAAGTGTTGGATGCACAGCGCGTTTATAACGATGCTGCCTTAGCGAATGTGCAAGCTCGGCAAGCGACTAGCTTAGCTAGCGTCGATTTATTTAAAGTGTTGGGTGGCGATTGGCGTGGTGATGCAAAGTTAAATGCAGCACCGATTGATACAAAAGCACCTTGAGGTCTAAAAAATAATTAAAAAGCAACAATTTAAAACAATAGTGTTTAAAACAATAGTGCGCCAACTTGAAATCAACCTTAGAAGGGAAAAGCTACTTTTACCCAGTCATCTCTCGACTCTACAGGGTCTTCTAACAATATTGGTTGGGTTTCACCATCGATAATGACATTGAAATGGGTGTTTGCAAGGAAGTGTATTTTTGGCAATATCAGCATCGATAGATCTGACAGCCCAGCCTCAATGGGCAAATAAATACCTGCAAAAAAACCAATATCAGTAGTTGTCGAGTTAATCTTAGCATTTAATTTACTTGTCTCTAGCACGGTATCAGCAAAATTATCTGGACTATCTTGATGTCGTAATTGGTTGAGCTGCACCCATTTGGGGTGGTGCGAAATAATCTCAATGCCCACTCTGAGCTGGTTTGCTTGGGTTGGCTTGACTGAACGTATCATGCCTATAATTATTTTGCTTGGATCGTCATCTATCATAAAGCCTAGTAACTTGTTGGGCCGAGCTAAAATATTGGCATACTTATTCACCCGCGTCCCAAAGCCTTGCAGGCTTTCATCGGTAATAATCCACGTATCAAGCGAGCCGCTGTTGACTGTTAAATTACTGTTTTGCCTGAGTGTTGTATGTGCCATCAGGCGCTCATCAAATGTGGTGCCCGTACGCGACAATTTGAGACCACTGCAAATTTGATTAGCCTGATGCACTTGTTTGCAAATGTCGACAATGCCTGCATTCACGCGCGCCGATTTAGAGATAGCTTGACGCACCGCTTTGCGCCGTTGTCGCACATAGCCAAGCCTTTTCCATTCCTCTATTAAAATCACTAAAGTAACATTCAGTTTTTTAGCGTGGTCAATTTTCGAAAAGGCTAAGCTTTGCGGAATTTCACCACGGTCGGATACGGTAATGGCTACCGCCAGTTGTTTCTCTAACTCATCTAGTTCCCAATAGCGGCAGCCATCACTAGCATAAGCATCACGCATGCGCTTTGCAGCGATATCTTTATCTAAATCGATAAAAAATAGATATTGTTCAAGTGTATATTTATTACTGATGTGTATGCGCGTGAGTAGCGTGGTTAAAATGCGCGCGCTAATTTCTACTTGATATTTCTGCATGCTCGCTTGCGCAAGTTGACCCAGCATCCAGCACTGTACAAAATTGGCCGCCAGCGTGGTAGATGGCGCTAAGTTAAATAACTCGTATGGACTGTTTAATAAAGTGCGCTGCGCAGCAATTTTATACAACATATTTAGTTGCAGCCAAACTTTGGTAGGGGGGTTAGTTTGGCTAAACAAGCGCCATTTAATCATGTTGAAAGCAGTGTAGAGTGCACGTGCAATCAGTAAAACTAACGTGCTATCAGCAGGTTGATAGACAATTTCTTCAACTTTATCTGGATTTTTTTTATTGGTGCTAAAAGCTTGTTCAATCAGTTTAAGGTGAACAATGTAAGATTGTCGGCAATAGTTATAGCAAGTATCAAAAATGCTATTTTCAAGCTCTATTTTCATATTTTCTACATTGGCCAGCTGCGCAGAAAGTTTTTCTAACCGTAGCTGGTTTTGCGCTTCCAGTTCAAAAATCAAATCAAATTGTTGTTCAAGACTAAGCATTTCAGTGGCATCGGCGGGATTAAGTATTAGCGTTAATTGCTTAGTCGAAAACTGCAACGCCGCCAAGTCATCTAAGTCTAGAAGATCGGCAAGCCAAGCTTTGTGTTGATTGGCTTTTATTAGTGGAGTGGCACCAAATATTTGATGAAGAAGGCTTTTCATTGCAGATTATTTTAAATTTAATTCAACACGCATTATAAATTAATTTAAAATATAATCATAAATCATTGAATAATCAAGTTTAATTTAATATAAATTTCATTTATATTGCTTAATTGCTAATAGCTACTGGTAAATAACTGTTGTACGTAGCATGTTAGAATAGACATTTAAGCAAAATAAATATTTTTATGGTAATTCGCACCCGTTTCGCACCCAGCCCCACTGGCTTTTTACATATTGGCGGCGCCCGCACAGCGCTGTTTTCTTGGGCCTATGCAAAAAAACATGGTGGCAAATTTATTCTACGCATTGAAGATACCGATGTAGAACGCAGCACGCCAGCAGCTGTGCAAGCTATTTTAGATGGAATGCATTGGCTGGGTTTAGATTATGACGAAGGCCCATTTTACCAAATGCAGCGCATTCAAACATATAAGAGAGTGCTGCAAACCATGCTGGATGCGGGTACTGCCTATTATTGCTATAGCAGTAAAGAAGAGCTTGAAACCTTGCGTGAAGCGCAAACGTTGGCAGGTGAAAAGCCCCGCTATAACGGCAAATGGCGACCAGAAACAAGCAAAACGCTGCCGCCAATTCCAGCCGATATTGCGCCAACGGTGCGCTTTAAAAATCCACAAACTGGCACGGTGGCTTGGGAAGATATGGTGAAAGGCCGCATAGAAATTGCCAATGCAGAATTAGACGATTTGATTATCGCACGCGCTGACGGCACGCCCACTTATAACTTTTGCGTGGTGGTAGACGATTTTGAAATGGGCATTACGCAAGTGATTCGCGGTGACGATCATGTGAATAACACGCCACGCCAGATTAATATGTTGATGGCGTTTGGCGCCTCCATTCCACAATATGCGCATTTATCGATGATTTTAGGCGATGACGGGCAAAAACTGTCTAAGCGCCACGGTGCAGTCAGCGTGATGCAATATCATGAAGATGGCTATTTAAAAGAGGCGGTGTTGAATTACTTGGCGCGCTTGGGCTGGAGTCACGGCGATGCCGAGATTTTTAATATGCAGCAATTTTGCGAATGGTTTGATTTAGACCGCATTACACCATCGGCAGCGCAATTTAATACCGAAAAACTGAATTGGCTGAATGCACACTATATTAAAGAAGCGAATATAAATACACTTGCCGAGGACATTGCAGCACGCCTGCAAGTCAATACCCATGCGGATCCTGGCATGCCTGATTTAAAGAGCGTGTTGAATCTGTATCGTGAACGTGCAAATAATCTGAATCAATTGGCCAAAGATATTGCGTACTTTTACCAAAAACCAGAAGCCAACATGACCGATGTAGAAAAACACATTACGCCAGAAATTATGCCAGCCATGCACAAGTTGTATCAACAGCTTGCTCATATTGAGTGGACAGATGAAGCGATTCACCGCGAAATTAACGCCGTCGTGACTGAGTTTGGTTTGAAGTTTCCTAAAATTGCCATGCCGCTACGCGTTATGCTGACTGGCATTGCGCAATCACCCAGCATAGATCAAGTGATGGCGATGTTAGGCCAAAATGAGACCCTAGCAAGAATCAATACTTACCTTAAGTAAAAATTAATTAAATAATTAGCATACAGTACTTGAAAAGCGAACAAAATAGCGCAATCATAGTCGTATGTTAGACATTAATTGATTTCGTCAGCATAAAGAGTTTCTTAAAAAAGAAGCAACTCCAATTTTATAA
>JANMBK010000278.1:0-6264 GCA_031360365.1 Methylophilaceae bacterium | reverse complement strand
CCCTGCTCAGTAGCAGGACGTATCAATTTAACAACATGTACGCCCAACAGTGGCGGTGGCAACTTGGCCCAGTAGCTGGCGAAATATTTGTATTTTACGACATCTTCTACTAAATCTTTTTCGTCTATCTCACCGCCATTTTTTTTTGCGGCTTCTTTATAGGTGTCAATTTTAGAAGCTGCAGTCAGCGCAGCGCCATATTTGGTGTACACCAACACCGTGTCTGCTTTAATCGCTTTGCCATGTTGTAGCGCAAGCTCAGCGGGCACTTCACCCGCCTCAAACCCAGTGGTGCCCATCATATCGTAGCCACTTTCCAACATGCTGATGTTATCTTTATCTTTATGATTACTGACATACATTTTAGTATCTGGGTTGGCCTGCAATGAAACCAAACTACCAGTGTTCTGCGCTTTATAATTTTTTTCGTAGAGGTTGTCTGCTGCCAAAAGCTTGGTCGCCATGAATAACATTCCTATTGATAATAGGCTTACCAGCATCCATTTTGCTGTTATTGTTTTTAAGTCAACTGTTTTGGCAGTCGCAGCCTTATTGTTTAAGTCCATGCTTTTATTGTCCACTTTTAAAAGTCCTCTATAATTCGTTATATTAATTGTAACGTACAAACTTATTCACAAGTTTACAGACAAACAAATGACAAAAGAATTCATTCGGCCAAGCTTAAAAGTTGGTCTTGTTTCAATTTCAGATCGCGCCAGCAGCGGCGTGTATGAAGATATGGGCATTCCTAGCTTGCAAGATTGGCTTGTACGCGCACTTACTTCAGCTGCTATTTTTGAAACACGTTTGATTGCTGATGAACAAGCGCAGATTGAAAGCACATTAATTGACCTAGCGGATATACAAGGCTGCCATTTAATTCTTACCACGGGAGGCACAGGACCAGCTCTGCGCGACGTTACTCCTGAGGCAACACTTGCCGTTGGTGAAAAAGAAATGCCAGGCTTTGGCGAGCAAATGCGCCAAATTAGCCTCAATTTTGTACCTACGGCCATTTTATCAAGACAGGTCGCAGTTATTCGTAAACAATGTTTAATCATCAACTTACCCGGCCAACCCAAGTCCATTGCGCAAACGTTAGAAGGCTTAAAAGATGAAAACGGCAAGGTAAAAGTGCATGGCATTTTTGCAGCAGTGCCTTATTGCTTGGATATTATTGGTGCGCCTTATATTGAAACCAACGAAACCATTTGCAAAGCATTTCGACCAAAAAAATAAGAAAGAACCAACTAAATATGTTGAATAAAAAAATAATTTTTACCACGCTATTTTGGGGCTTGATTGCCGCAATCACTTTTTTGTTGTTGTTAGAAGTGAAACCAACACCGCAAACTTGGCCAAAAGACAAACTGGTGCATGCCATTATTTTTGCGCTGCTTACCTACATTGGTGTTAAGGCTTACCCAAAATATTCGCTATACATTTGTTTAGGTTTAGTCATATATGGTGGCATGATGGAGCCAGCGCAATCACTACTGACACAAACAAGAACTGGCAGTGTAGGCGACTGGCTAGCTGATTTAACTGGTATTGCCTTTGCATTTTATGCGTTTAATCTGTTTAAAAAATCGGCCGTACTGCATGAGCGAATTTAACCTGATCCAAAAATACTTCAGCCGCCCAATCCGCCACACTGATTTAGGCGTGGGTGATGATGCCGCATTAATAAAAGTAGCAGATGGTATGCAACTCGTAGTTTCAACCGACATGTCGGTGGCCGGCACACATTTTTTTCATGACGCTGCAGCTTATGATATTGGCTGGAAGTCGCTTGCAGTCAATGTTTCAGACATGGCTGCCATGGGCGCACAAGCTAAATGGGCAACCTTGGCGATTGCTTTGCCCGAAGTAAACGAAGCATGGCTAACCGAATTTTCACGCGGTTTTTTTGCCTGTGCCGATGTATTTAATATTGATTTAATTGGTGGAGATACAACTAAGGGTTCGTTAAATATTAGCGTAAGCATCATGGGCGAACTGCCGATAGGCCAAGCTTTACGGCGAGATGGCGCAAAAGTGGGTGACGATATTTGGGTGAGCGGTACACTGGGTAGCGCCGCACTAGTTTTGGCACATTTACAGGGCAAAATTAAGCTTGATAATGATGTCCTACAAGCCAATATCCATGCGCTCTGCAGGCCGATGCCACGCGCCGCTTTGGGATTGGCTCTCAGAGGTATTGCCACAAGCTGCATTGATATTTCTGATGGTTTGCTGGCAGATTTAGGGCATATTTTAAAGGCTGCCAATTGCGGCGCAAGCATCGATTTAGAAAAAATCCCCTGCATTGATTACTTAAAAAATGATTTACGAAATCCGCAATATCAAACATTTATTTTAGCTGGCGGCGATGATTACGAATTGTGTTTTACTGCGCTACCGAGCAAACGCGATGAAATTGAAATGTTGAGCAAACAACAAAATATACTTTTAACATGCATCGCAAATACCCACAAACCCACAGGCCGCATGGCCAATAGTTTAAATGCAGGTAATTTGCAGGCCCTGTATCAAAACAGGCCTTTAAGCCTTTTAAAGCAAGGGTTTGATCACTTTGCCTAAGCTAGACATTAAGTTTTTACTTGCTCACCCCGCCCATTTTTTTGCGTTAGGATTTGGTAGCGGCTTAGCGCCAAAAGCACCAGGAACATTTGGCACAATCGTTGGCTTGCCACTATTTTACTTACTATCGCAATATGTCATTCAAACCAAAATTCAGCTCATCATCATCACGGGACTATTTTTAATTGGCATTTATTTTTGCCATAAAACTAGCAAAGACTTAGGCGTTGCCGACCATGGCGCCATTGTCTGGGATGAAATCGTGGCCATGATGTTAGTGCTTACTATCACGCCACCGCATTGGATATCATGGCTTACTGCATTTGCACTGTTTAGATTATTTGATATTTGGAAACCGTTCCCCATTCGCCAATTTGACGCAAAACTTAAGAGCGGTTTTGGCGTGATGTTTGATGATTTATTGGCAGCAATTTACGCTGGCCTGTGTATGTGGTTGATTGACTATGGTTATTTGTACTGGCTAAGCGATGGCGGAACAAAACATATTATTAACTGATTTAGAGGCAACGCTAACTAATTTGGCTGCAGAATTAGGCGTAGCATTAAAAACGCGCAACCTAAAATTAGCCTTAGCTGAGTCTTGCACTGGCGGCATGGTGGCAGAAGCCATTACGCGCGTGGCGGGCAGCTCAGCCTGGTTTGAATGCGGCTTTGTCACTTATAGCAACCAAGCAAAAATAGACATGCTTGGTGTTTTACCGCAAACAATAGAAAAGTTTGGCGCAGTGAGCGAGCAAACCGCAGCTGAAATGGCTTTAGGTGCCCTAAAAATTAGCCATGCGCAAATTACGGCTAGCATTACGGGCATTGCGGGACCAAATGGCGGAAGCGCCGACAAGCCAGTTGGCACAGTTTGCTTTGCTTGGGCCGAAGTTAATCAGCCAGTAGCAACAATCTCTAAGCATTTTCAAGGCAATCGCCAACAAATCCGTCAACAAGCTACTGCTTTTTTAATACAGCAGCTTATTGAAAGGCTAAAACTGACAACCTAATCATCATCGCCGTGATGACCGCGACGGTGCCCACCATCTCGACCGCGATGACCGTCATTGTGACCGCGATACCCATTACCCCAGCCATGCCCTGAGTTATGATGATACCCATGATGACCGCCATTGTAGTGACCACCATAATATTGATATGACACTATTGGCGCTCGGTAGTAGCTGCGCACAGGCTCATAATAATAAACAGGTGGTGAACTGTAATACACGGCAGGCGGCGCTGAATAGTATCTAGCAGGCTCATAATAATCATTGCCGTAACCACCTACATTAATGCCGATACTAAAAGAATCGCGTGCATTGGCTGCTGATAGTGTGACTGCAACAACGGCGGCCACGGTTAAAAAGGAACGTAAAATTTTCATATCCTCCTCCATTCAAAACTAGTTCTCCCACTACTTAAAACGCAGCCAACACCATAAAGTTTACTTAAAAGATAAAACAAATACACGCGCATTAGGCCTTGCAACGCTTACCTTAAGCTGCAATTTATGGAATAATTGCAAGTTGATTTAATTGCCCATTAAGCACTACAAACTAAAGGTAAAAACCCATGGATGACAATAAAAGCAAAGCGCTAGCAGCCGCCCTTGCGCAAATTGAAAAGCAATTTGGCAAAGGCTCTATTATGAAAATGGGTGATGCTGCAGTTGGCGAAGATATTCAATCAGTTTCTACAGGCTCTCTGGGCTTAGATATTGCGCTGGGCATTGGCGGTTTACCGCGCGGCCGCGTGATTGAGATTTACGGACCTGAGTCATCTGGCAAAACCACGCTGACATTATCAGTCATCGCAGAGATGCAAAAAGTCGGTGGCGTAGCGGCGTTTATCGATGCCGAACACGCGCTAGACCCACAATATGCGGCAAAATTAGGCGTCAACGTGCCAGAACTGTTAATCAGCCAACCCGATACCGGTGAGCAAGCGCTAGAAATTGTCGATATGCTGGTGCGTTCAGGTTCTGTGGATATTGTGGTGATTGACTCAGTTGCTGCTTTAACGCCACGCGCCGAAATTGAAGGCGAAATGGGTGATTCGCACATGGGTTTGCAGGCACGTTTAATGTCGCAAGCCTTGCGCAAACTCACTGGCAACATCAAACGCACCAACACCATGGTGATTTTTATTAACCAAATTCGTATGAAAATTGGTGTGATGTTTGGCAGCCCAGAAACCACCACAGGCGGCAACGCACTTAAGTTTTACGCCTCTGTACGCTTAGATATTCGTCGCACGGGCGCGATTAAAAAAGGTGATGAAGTCATCGGTAGCGAGACACGCGTTAAAGTGATTAAAAACAAAGTAGCGCCGCCGTTTAGACAAGCTGAGTTTGAAATTGTATATGGTGAAGGCATTTCACGTTTGGGCGAAATTATAGAGCTTGGTAGCAACCTGAAATTTATCGAAAAAGCGGGTGCTTGGTACGCCTACAATGGCGAAAAAATTGGCCAAGGCAAAGAAAATGCCAAAGAATATTTGCGCGAGCATCCAGAGATTGCCAAAGAAATTGAAGCGAAAATTCGTGCTAACGCTAAGCAATTGTCTGAAGGCATGGTTGCGCCTCGCACTGAAGAAGATTAGAACTGAAGATGATTGATATAGGGTTGATTAAGTATTAAATTTCAGCCTAAAAGCTTGCGGCAGCGTGCGCTAGAATACTTAGGAAAACGTGAGTATTCTTACGCAGAACTAAGCCAAAAGCTTAAGAGTTATGCTTTAAAAGACGGTCTTGAAGAAGATGAGAGTTTTGACGAAAGCTCTGCAAACGAGCAGGTCACTGTAATTTTAGAAGACTTTAAAACACGTGGCTGGCTCTCTGATGCGCGCTTTACCGAACAAATAATTCATGCGCGTTCGCACAAATTTGGTAGTGCAAAAATTGCCAATGAGCTACGTGAAAAAGGCGTGTCACAAGAACTAATTGAAACGGCTATTGAACAAGTAAAAGTAAATGAATTGGATAACGCCAAAGAAATTTGGCGTAAAAAATTTAAAGCCATACCTGCAAGCCGCGACGAATGGGCAAGACAAGCAAGATTTTTACAAAGCCGCGGTTTCGGCTTTGATGTGATTAAAAAAGTACTGAATAGTAAATTAGAAGATGACAATTAAATTAACTGCAAACCCCAGCAGCAACGAGATTCGGCAAGCGTTTCTAGACTTCTTCGCCTCCAAAGGTCATGCCGTGGTTGCTTCAAGCTCGCTGGTGCCACATGGCGACCCCACTCTGCTATTTACCAACGCGGGCATGAACCAATTTAAAGATGTGTTTTTAGGCTTCGATAAGCGCCCTTATACGCGCGCTACCAGCAGCCAAAAATGCGTACGCGCTGGCGGCAAACATAACGATCTTGAAAACGTTGGCTATACCGCACGCCACCACACTTTTTTCGAAATGTTGGGCAACTTTAGCTTTGGCGATTACTTTAAAGAGGATGCGATTAGCTACGCTTGGGAATTACTGACTGACGTATTTAAACTGCCAAAAGATAAATTAACAGTCACAGTTTATGCGGATGACGACGAAGCTTACGACATTTGGCATAACACAATTGGCATTCCAGCTGAGCGCATTGTCCGCATCGGCGACAACAAAGGCGCACGTTATGCATCGGATAACTTTTGGATGATGGGTGACACTGGCCCTTGCGGCCC
>JANMBK010000233.1:0-4257 GCA_031360365.1 Methylophilaceae bacterium | reverse complement strand
TTTTCCATCCACAAAATCTGTGGATAACTTTGTGGATTACTGTGTAACAAAAACGTAACTTGCAGGTTTTAAAGGCTTTTTTCTAAAAGTTCATTTTTTAATCTAATTATTTTAATATAAAAATCAATCACTTACAGTATGCTATTGGTTTTACAAGGTTTTTTTCATTTGTTAATGTAATACTTCAACTGGTGTGCATAAACTGGCTAATTTTGGCAAAATTTGTATAGAATTTTTGCCTGTAATTTCAATGATTTGCAACACAGACATGCGCCTTAAATCAGCTAAAGTTTGCGCTATTTTCAATAGCTCTTTCGGGCTATTCCTACCTTTACTGCCTAGCCATTCTGGTGGAATATCAGGCGCGTCTGTTTCTAAAACAATGCTCTCTATGGGTAAATTTTTAGCTAAATCGCGAATTCTTAACGCACGTGGGTAAGTCATCGCGCCGCCAAAGCCTAATTTAAACCCCAACTTAATAAACTCTTCTGCTTGCTGCGGGCTGCCATTAAACGCGTGTGCAATGCCGCTAGTAATTTTATACTTGCGCAAATATTTCAGCACATCATCCACTGCGCGCCGTACATGCAAAATCACTGGCAATTCAAATTCTTTGGCAATTTTTAGTTGTTCAGTAAAAAAATACTCCTGCGTTTCGCGATTTTGCTGTGTGACAAAAAAATCTAAGCCAATTTCGCCCACTGCCACCAGCTTATTTGGCACGGCTAGCTGCTGCATAATAAGCGCATGCAAACGCTTAATATCGCCGGGGCTGGCGTTATCAATGTACATGGGGTGCAGCCCTAAGGCATAGCATACATGCGAGTGCTGGGCCGATAGCTGAATCACATCTTGAAAGTTTTCCGGTGTAACAGAAGGCACAACTATCATGCGCACACCTAGCTGTGCGGCCGAACTTGCCTCTACGTCCCTATCTGCATCAAATTCAGCGGCATCTAGATGACAGTGTGTGTCAATCAGCATTTGGTAACCCTAAAAATTTATTTTTTGGCTGCACTACTACGTTGCGCAAATTTACAATTAAATATCTTTGTAACTTCGCTGTACAACCCCGTACTATCTCGGCTTCTGCGTTCCGTGCGTCTTGTAATGCATCCCAAAACTCTAAATTTTTACAGGTTACCATTCGCTAAACTTTTGCTCGTATTCGAATATCGTTACCGATATGGCGCACATCCAAAATTTGCACATCACGCGCTTGGCTCATCGCTGTCATTTCAGGCATGGCAAACATACTTTTAGCGGCTCCGCCCATCAGTTTAGGTGCGTAATAAACCAGCAGTTCATCGATGAGATTTTGTGCCAATAGCGCGCCATTTAAGCCTGCGCCAGCTTCCACTAACACCTCGTTGATTTCGCGAGCGACTAGATGCGCTAGCAGCGTTTTTAGGCACACTTTTCCTAGCTCATCGGGAATGCAAAGCAACTCTGCACCTGTGGATAATAATGCTACGGATTTATTGTCAGCATCGTGCGCAAAGGCAATCAACACATTGCCCCCAGACAATATTTTTGCATCAATTGGCGTTTTTAACGTGCTATCTAGAATAATACGCATCGGCTGGTAGGCAATATCTAAGCGGCTTGCAGCTATGTTGTTTAAATCATTTAAACGAACCGTCATGCTAGGATTATCGACTAATACCGTGCCTACACCGGTGAGTATGGCACAGCTACGCGCGCGCCAAAGTTGTACATCAGCCCTTGCCGCTTCGCCCGTTATCCATTGGCTGGCGCCGTTATTAAGCGCAGTTTTTCCATCCAAACTGGCAGCGATTTTGCTTCGAATGTAAGGTGTATTGCGTGTCATGCGCGCAATAAATCCTGGGTTGAGGGCTTCTGCTTGTGATTGCATCAATCCACTGTCAACATTTATGCCGTGCGCTTGTAAATGCGCCAAACCGTTACCAGCTACCAGTGGGTTTGGATCTTGCATAGCAGCAATCACTTTTGAAACTCTAGCCTCTAGCAATGCCTGAGTACAAGGTGGCGTGCGGCCGGTATGGTTACATGGCTCAAGCGTGACATAAACCGTAGCGCCCTTTGCCAAATCACCAGCTTGCCGCAACGCAAACACTTCCGCATGCGGCTCACCTGCTTTTAAATGCGCGCCCTCACCTACTATTTGGCCATCTTTTACAATCACGCAACCTACGCGCGGATTCGGCCGTGCGCTATATAAACCTTGCTCTGCCAACTGCAAAGCGCGGCTCATTAACAGGTGATCTTGGGCGCTGAAAGACATTACCAAATTATGCCTAGCTTTTTCATGGGCGTGTTAAAAATTGGTGATAAATATGCCTAACTAATTGCGTGCAAAAAACAATGCTCTGGAAGCCGCATAGATAGTGGCTTGCAGAGCATCAAAATAAGACAGCGCTATAAATCGCGAATAACGTTGTTAAAATCGTCCACATCTGAAAAGCTGCGATACACCGAGGCAAAGCGAATGTAAGCGACTTTATCCATGACTTTTAGCTCCGACATCACGCTTTCGCCCAAATCACGCGCAGGAATTTCGCGCTCGCCGCGTGCCAACATTTTTTGCACAATATGGTCCAGCGCACGGTCCACGTATTCGGTTGGCACTGGGCGCTTGTGTAAAGCGCGGGTGAAAGATAAGCGCAGCTTTTCTCGATCAAACTCTTCGCGTGTACCGTTTTGTTTCACCACTTGTGGTAAGTGCAAATCAGCGGTTTCATAGGTTGTAAAGCGCTTATCGCAGACGCCACATTTACGACGACGGCGAATTGAATCACCCTCGTCATTGACTCTAGAATCAATGACTTGCGTGTCACTGTCACCACAAAAAGGACATTTCACTTTGTTTACTTTCCGTAAACAGGAAACTTGTCGGTTAATGCATGCACTTTTGCTTTCACTGCTGCAATTACACTTTCGTCAGTCGGGTTGTCCAACACGTCGGCAATTAAATTGGCAACTTGTTTGGCTTCAGCTTCTTTAAAGCCGCGCGTAGTAATGGCGGGTGAGCCAATACGAATACCAGAAGTGACAAATGGGCTTTCTGGGTCATTCGGAATGGCGTTTTTATTCACGGTAATGTGCGCTTGGCTCAAATAAGCGTCGGCCGCTTTTCCTGTTAAGTTTTTTGGACGTAAATCCACCATAAACATATGCGATTCGGTACGACCAGAAATAATGCGCAAACCACGCGCAGTCAGTGTTTCAGCTAATACAACCGCGTTTTTTAGCACTTGTGTTTGATAGGTTTTAAATTCTGGCTGTGAAGCTTCTAAAAACGCCGTCGCTTTACCTGCAATCACATGCATCAACGGACCACCTTGCAAGCTTGGAAACACGCTAGAGTTGAGTGATTTTTCAAATTCGGCTTTGGCCAAAATAATGCCGCCGCGCGGGCCGCGCAAGGTTTTATGTGTGGTAGAGGTGATAAAGTCGGCATGTGGCACTGGGTTTGGGTAAACACCAGCAGCTATTAAACCCGAATAATGCGCCATATCCACCATAAAATAAGCGCCAACTTTTTTGGCGATTTCCGCCATACGCTCCCAATCGAAACGCAGCGCATAAGCAGAAGCGCCGCCGATTAACAGTTTTGGTTTCGCTTCAATGGCAATGCGTTCCATTTCATCGTAATCAATCTCTTCTTTATCATTGAGGCCATATGCCACAATATTAAATAATTTACCTGATAAATTAGCAGGTGAACCATGCGTTAAATGCCCACCATGACCCAAGTTCATACCCATTACCGTATCGCCTGGCTTTAAAATGCTAAAGTAAACCGCTTGATTCGCTTGGCTGCCAGAATGTGGCTGCACATTGGCATACTCTGCACCATATAAAGCTTTCAGGCGATCAATTGCCAGCTGTTCTACCTGATCGACATATTCGCAGCCGCCATAAAAACGCTTGCCAGGGTAACCTTCTGCATATTTATTGGTGAGCTGCGAGCCTTGCGCTTCCATTACTGCAGGGCTGGTGTAATTTTCTGATGCAATTAGCTCGATATGTTGATGTTGGCGAACGACTTCGCTTTCAATCATGCTGGCAAGTGCGGGGTCGGCTTTATTAAGTGTGTTGGCGGTACTAAACATGGTGGTGGTTTATTTCCAATAATTTTGTTGAGTTGAATATACTATTTTATCACGGGCGCGCTTTTACTTAACAGCGCCACCAGTAAAATCTATACTGATTAAGCCAGCACCAATTTGGTTCACTTGAGCCCATATAGTGGTGCATCACAACCATATTTGT
>JANMBK010000220.1:0-13261 GCA_031360365.1 Methylophilaceae bacterium | reverse complement strand
AATCTCACTTTTGGCATAACGATAATATTGCACCAACGGGATGTTGCTGGGGCAAACATAACTGCAGGCACCGCACTCAATACAATCAAACAGTTTGTAGTCGTTGGCTTTTTCAAAATTATCGGCTTTGGCAAACCAATACAATTCCTGCGGTTGCAAATTGACAGGGCAAGCATCGGCGCAGCGCGCGCATCGAATGCACGGCATGGCAGGCGGTGGCGGCGCAAATAGCGTTGGCGATGCGGCAATAATGCAGTTGGCGGCTTTGGTAATCGGCACATTTTCATCGGGCAGCGCAAAGCCCATCATGGGGCCACCCATAATATAGTGGCTAGTATCTGCTTTGGCACCACCTGCGGCGGCGACTAAATGCAGCAATGGTGTACCAAATAACACCTCAAAATTTTGTGGTTGGCGTACGTTGCCTGTCATTGAAACGATGCGGCTTAACGAAGGCTCGCCAAATTCAAAATAACGATACAGCGCCAATACAGTCGCCACGTTGAACACTTGTAAGCCCACTTCGGTGGAGCGTTTATCGTGTGGAATCTCTGTGCCTAGCACGAGGTGTACTAATCTTCTGGCATCACCACTGGGGTACAGCGTAGGTACGACTATGACTTCCATTTCGGCACTTCCAGCTGCCAGCGTAGCTGCTTTTTTTACTGCGGTTTGCATAGCCATCGCCGCTTCTGGTTTGTTGTCCTCAATGCCAATGATCACGCGCTCTGCGCCCAGCATATATTGGGCAATTGCAATGCCGCTGACCACTTCAGCGGCGCGCTCACGCATCAATCTGTCGTCGCAAGTAATATAAGGTTCGCACTCGGCTGCGTTGATAATTAAGGTGTGTACGCCACTTTTGCCATCGGCGCGCAATTTAATGTGCGTCGGAAAAGTTGCGCCACCCAAGCCGACAATGCCAGATAAACGTAAACTGGCGACTAAATTTTTTCTATCGGCAGTGCGCCAATCTTGTGGCTTTTTGTCAATCCACGCATCTTTGCCGTCAGGGATTATCGTAATGCATCTATCTGGTAGGCCCGATGGGTGAGGAATAGTCGCATCTTCAATCGCCGAGATAGTGCCTGAGGTAGGTGCATGAATCGCTGCCGACACGGTGCCTTCCGCCTCGGCAATGAGCTGACCTTTTAATACGTGCTCACCTATTAGTACTTTTACTTTGGGAATATTGCCTACATGTTGGCGCAATGGCAGCACCAATTTTTCGGGCAACGGCAACTGGCCAATCGTTAATTGGGTTGACTGCGCCTTATTTTCAGGCGGGTGTACACCACCATTAAATGGATAAATATCCTTAGGAAAGGGAAAAATCTCTTTCGCGGTTTTGAGTAAGTTGCTTAAGTTAACAAGTGCATTCATTACATGGTCTACTAATACTTATCTAATATCTATTAAGGGTTTAATCGGAATAGTGGGGTATTTCCACTTCCAGTTTTCGGGTGTTTCAGCAATCGGCACCATCGATATACAATCAACTGGGCAGGGCGCCACACATAGCTCACAGCCTGTGCACTCGCTGGTAATAATTGTGTGCATATGCTTTGCTGCGCCTAAAATGGCATCTACTGGACAGGCTTGAATACACAGTGTGCAGCCAATGCATACAGGCTCATCAATAAACGCCACCGCTTTAGGTTTTTCCACACCATTTTCGGCATTTAGCGGCTTGTATTCCATGCCCATTAAATCGGCCAGCGCACGCACACCCGCATCACCACCAGGCGGACATTGGTTGATGTCTGCGCGGCCTTCGGCAATGGCAGTAGCGTAAGGTTTGCAGCCTGGGAAGCCACATTGACCACATTGCGTTTGCGGCAAAATGGCGTCGATACGTGCGATGAGTGGATCGCCCTCAACTTTGAATTTAAGTGCCGCATAGCCAAGCAGCGCGCCCAAACCAAGCGCAAGGCCAATCATGATATATAAAGCGGTTAACATCTGTTAGTACTTGTCGAGTCCAGCAAAACCCATAAAGGCAAGACTCATTAGGGCTGCAGTAATCATCGCAATCGCTGAACCCTGAAAAGCTTTAGGCACATCAGCAGCTTCTAAACGCTCGCGCATTGATGCAAATAAAATCAGCACCAAAGAGAACCCAACAGCGCCACCAAAACCATACAAGCCAGATTCTATTAAGCCGCGGCTAGATTGCGCATTCAGTAGTGGAATACCCAGAACCGCACAATTAGTGGTGATGAGCGGTAAAAAGATTCCTAGCATTTGATACAGCAAAGGAAAGCTTTTTTCCATCACAATCTCAGTAAATTGTACTACGCCTGCAATGACTACAATAAATGACAGAGTACGTAAATATTGCAAGCTGTTTGGCTCCAGCAAATAATAGCTAATTGCCCAGCTGGTCATGCTACCAATGGTTAGCACAAAAGCAGTGGCGGCGGCCATGCCAATTGACGCCTCCAATTTTTTGGAAACCCCCATAAATGGGCATAAGCCTAAAATTTTTACTAGTACAATGTTATTGACCAACACAGTACTGATTAAAATAAAAATGTAACTTTCTGACATCAAAGCTCTCTAAATTTACATTGATTTTGGTAGAAGCAATTATACGTTATTTTGTGCCGTGTTCAGCGCAATTTGTGCATTAAAAATCAAGCATAAATCAACCAAAATGCTAAGTAAAGCGTTAACAAAAAACCTCAATATAACGCAGTATTTATATAATCACAAAGAATATGTAATTATACTTATAGCTATTTTTGTTATATACAATTATTTGCCGAGTAAATAATGCATGTTTTCGCATTAAATAGACGCTTTCGGTTAAAATAATAAACTTTATTTATAACAGGTTTTGATATGTTGCAAGGCAGCATGGTAGCCATCGTAACCCCGATGTTTGATGATGGCAGTTTAGACTTAGACGCATTGCGCGCGCTGATTGATTGGCATGTTGATGCCGGCACCGATGGTATAGTGATTGTCGGCACGACGGGCGAATCGCCGACGGTAGATGTCGCTGAGCATTGTTTACTGATTGAAACGACGGTTGCGCAAGTAAAGGGTCGCGCGGCAGTCATTGCTGGCACGGGCGCAAACTCCACAAGTGAGGCGATTGAACTGACTGCTAAAGCCAAAGCGCTAGGCGTGGATGCTTGTTTATTGGTGGCGCCTTACTACAATAAACCCTCGCAAGAAGGCTTATATCAGCACTTTTCTGCAATTGCAACAGCGGTAGATGTGCCGCAAATTTTATACAATGTGCCAGGCCGTACTGGCTGCGATATAAGTAACGAAACAGTCATTAGGTTGGCTGCAATTAAAAATATTGTTGGCATTAAAGATGCGACTGGTGGAATAGAACGCGGTACAGATTTATTGCTACGCGCACCCAAAGATTTTGCCATTTACAGCGGTGATGATGCTACAGGCATGGCGCTGATGCTGTTGGGCGGGCATGGTGTTATTTCAGTCACCGCTAATGTGGCGCCAAAACTAATGCACGAGATGTGCGTGGCTGCAATGGGCGGCAATGCTAAAACGGCTTGTGAAATTAACGCAAAACTTTTTGGATTACACCAGAAGTTATTTATTGAGCCAAACCCGATGCCAGTGAAATGGGTGTTGCAACAAATGGGTTTGATTAAAACGGGTATCAGGTTGCCGATGGTGAATTTAAGCGCGCAATATCATGAAGTATTGCGTGCGGCCATGCGTCAAGCAGGTATCAATTAATTTTAGTATTTAACAATTTTAATGTTAAAAAATGGCGGTAGAGATATGAAACAGATTATAAATAAAAGCTTAGCTTTTAAGTTGATTACAATTAGTGCGCTAGCTTTGTTTTTAAGTGCTTGTGACTCCATTCCGTTTATCGATAATACATCGGATTATAAAGGTGCTGGCCGCTCCAAACCACTCGAAGTCCCGCCTGATTTAACCTCGGTGAACTCGAGTGATGCTTACAGCGTGCCAGGAGGTAGTACTACTTACAATAACTATAATCAGGCGCAAGAAGGCCAAGAGCCAGGTGTTGAGAAAGTATTGCCCAGCTCAGATGGCGTGCGCCTAGAAAAAGCGGGTGCCCAGCGCTGGTTAGTGGTGAATGCCCCTGCTGAGAAAATTTGGCCGGCGGTACGTGAGTTTTGGATAGAGCAAGGCTTTGCAGTGCGTGTGGAAAATGCAGATACGGGTGTGATGGAAACCGAATGGATTGAAGCAGATGCGATTAAAGCACAAGATGACAAGAAAAATATTGGCGAAAAATTTGATAAATGGTTAGATAGGTTATCTGGACTAGCTGATAGGCGCAAATTCCGCACGCGGTTAGAACGCGGCGAAAAAGAGGGTTCAACCGAAATTTATATGACGCACCGTACCGTAACCTCTGCGCCAGATGATGGTAAAAATAGAGTGCGCACCAACTATGGTGAGGTAGAAACAGGTTATCGCCTAGAGGGTACAAAACCTGAAAATAGAGCAGAAGAAAACGATGGTGATTTAGATGCAGAATTACTACGTCGCTTGATGGTGAAACTGGGTGTGGAAGAAAAACGTGCACAGCAAATTGTGGCTAATCCAGTCACTGAAAGACGTGCTGACGTAGTAAAAGAAGCTGACAGCAGCGTAACCTTAAACTTAAATGATAGTTATGACCGTGGTTGGCGCCGCGTGGGCTTGGCACTAGATCGAATCGGGTTTGTGATTGAAGATAAAGATCGCTCTAGTGGTTTATTTTTTGTGCGCTATGCCGATGTAGATATTGATGATGGCCCCAAAAAGAAAAAAGGTTTGATGGATAGTTTGGCGTTTTGGAAAGACGACGACGAAGTTGAAAATAAATCTAGACCTAAAGATGAAAAAACCATATTAGATAAGCTGCAATTTTGGAAAGGAGACGAAGGCAAAACTGATCCGTCTAAACAATATCGCATTAAGGTGGCAGAAACTGAGACAGGCGCAACCCGCGTGAATGTGGTGGACGCAGAAGATAAGCGTAATCGCACCACTACGGCCAATCGCATTATTTCCTTGTTGTACGATCAACTTAAATAATTGGCAACTAAAATAAGCAAAAAATATTGATGCGCTTCGCGACTTATCTATAATATGCGCTTCGCATCAATGGGCAGTGGCAGTGCTGGCAACTGTCTAGTGGTAGAGCAAGCAAATACGCGCCTGCTGTTGGACTGTGGATTTTCGCCAAATGAAACTGTAAGGCGGCTACAAAAATTAGATTTAATCCCTGAGCAGGTTACTGGCATTTTGGTGACGCATGAGCATGACGATCACGCAAAAGGCGCGTTTAAATTTGCCGCAAAATACAAGGTGCCTGTGTGGTTATCGCATGGCAGCCTCAAAATGTGCCAACGCTATATTCCAGAGTCAGTGCCAATTCAAATCAATATTATTGATAGCCATATGCAATTTTCTATCGAAAATATTCAGATTAATCCTTACCCAGTGCCTCATGATGCGCGCGAACCCACCCAATTTACGTTTAGTAATGGTAATCGCAAGCTTGGTGTACTCACTGATGCAGGATCTTCTACTACCCATATTGAGTATATGCTAAGTGGTTGCGATGCTTTGGTTTTAGAGTGTAATCATGATTTGCACATGCTGGAAAACGGCCCTTATGCGTGGACTTTAAAAAAGCGTGTCGGCAGCAAATTAGGGCATTTGGATAACGCGGCAGCCGCAACTTTATTGGCAAAGCTAGATAAAAATAAGCTAAAGCATGTTATTGCAGCGCACTTGAGTGCTAAAAACAATACACCGGGGTTAGCAAAACAGGCATTAAGTGCAGTGTTAGGCTGCACGCAAGATTGGGTAGGCATAGCACAACAAGAGGATGGTTTTGGTTGGCGCGGTTTTTAGAAGCTGCCTCTTTACTCAACAAAAAAGCCGACAAAAAGTCGGCTTTTTTTTAAAGCTTTTAAAAAACTAAACTAGTTTTTTAAATGTTAGCTTAAGGTGCTGCAGGTGTAGCAGGAGCAGCTTCAGCAGGAGCGGCTTCAGCAGGTGCAGCTTCAGCAGGAGCAGCTTCAGCTGGCATTTCTGCAGCAGGAGCTTCCATTGGAGCAGCTTCAACAGCAGGAGCTTCTTCAGCAGGTTTTTCGCCACAAGCAGTTAAAGCAAGTGCTAATAATGCAGCTAATAGAGCGGAACGTGTCATTTTTGTATCCTTAAACATTTATTGAACTAAAGTTAAACCAGTTACGGAGGACCATCTTTAGTCCAACCGAGTGGGTGAATTTTAACAGCAATTGTAAAAAATTCCACTAATTTTTGGTTTTATGCTGAATTTTGGAGGATAAAGTCGTTGATTCGCAACATTTTAGCGGCAAAACTTCAATTATTAATCAGCTTTTTAGTCTACTTTAACGCTTAAGCTGGTTTTTTGCTGGCTGGCGCTATTCTGAATACCTAAAATTTTGCGGCTAACCTCATCATTTTGTTGCATAGTGCCACCAATATCTACCCAATCACCAAGTCTGGTTCGAATAACCGTAGTGAGTTCTTCAAAATCAATATAGCTTTGGCTATTTAGCCGCGCAATACGCGGTGTGATTTCAAGCTCGACCTCATTTCCTATGGCGCGTGGCCGCACCGCAAAGCCAGTAGTCACTTCGCGCCAATCGGTAAATCTATCTACTTGAATGTAACGTTGTGCCAGGGTAACCCACTCTTGCGTAAATGGCACCAATTGCCCCATGCGAATAAACGCGCGTTCACCATCCAGTACATTAATAAATTGCTTACTGCTTTGCTGGGTGTTACTTGTATTACGTTCAATATCTACGTTACCCGTGTTTGGTTTTGCCCGTCTATCATTCCCTATGGTCACTTTCCCCATTTTTACCTTACCGCTAGCATCTATGCGCTCACGTTGGCTTTGCATGTCGTTGCTGGTGCTCACGCTAATTTTTCGGTTAACTCGGGCAGAATCCATTTGTGTCACCAGCGCTTCAATTTCACGCATGCGCTCTGGTTGCGCATGAATAATCAACTGGTTATCAATGCCGTTGGCAGTTCCGTCAGCGCCCACCATCGGGTCAATTGTTGGCAATAAATCGCTAGCAAAACGATGCTGCAGCGTAAAAATCTTAAATTCAATCTCAGCGCTTGCGCTTAAACCAAAAAAATTCAAACTAAGCAGTAATAAAGTAAATAGTATTTTTTTCATCGCTTAACACATATTTTCTAAAGTATTTTCTATAAGCCCAATTTGGTCGCCGAAACTGCTTCGGTGGTTTCATCTAGCAATTCATCAAAACGCATACTTAAGTTTGCGCATTCTTCCACATCATTCAGCGCGTATTTAAAGCGCGCTTGGTCAATATGAAAGCGCCGCACATAATGCTGTTTATCCGCAATCACAAAACAATCCTTGGCTATTTTGGCAGAGTCGTTAGTTTCATACACCACCATTTTGTGACCATAATTTTTTAGCAATCCGAATAAGCGCGGGCAATTCTGAATAAAGTGTTCGCTATTTTGCAAAATAATCGTTAATTTACTCAAGTTATTTTTGCTTAAAAACGCCTCAATTAGCTTAAACCGTTGCAAGCTAGCATAATCGCCACGCACAAAATCTTGATCAAAAATCAGCAGTTCGTTTTCAGCATGCGCAATCACAATATTCAGCGTTGTTTCATAATTGCGCTCGCCCAAAATAACGCTGTCTTGTTTTAGCTCAGTTTCATTCATATTCAATTACTCATGTTTAAAACACACATAGCCTGCCAAATAAGCCTCATAAAGAGCATCGCTGCAGGCCGCATGGATATTGGCTTGCAGGGCAGTAATATTTAAGTATTTTTTATCGGCCAAGTATTTTATTGCTTCTTTAATTTCAGCTGGCACCACTAATTTCTCACCATTCAGATAAAAACGATCATTTGTAAATAATAATTGAGACTTTAAACTCAGCAATAAAGTTTTTGCAGCCAGTTGTTTGGTAAATTCAGCTTTAGATATTTTGCGTGCTGGCGTAAACACCACGTCCAGTTTCGGTTCGGTTAAATAGTGGCCTAAAAAATCCGCAACATGCTGCTTATCCCATGTCAGTTTTTGCAGCATGCCGTTTACTCTTGTCACCATATTTGTACTGATTTCAGCTGGGTGTTTTTGCAGCCCTAAATCTGCGTCAGTGTACAAACCCTCTGCATCGATATTATCTTGCGCTAAATTATCTTGTAAATAATTTAAAAACTCATGCGCAAGCTCTTGCGTTTTAGGTGCGCGAAAGCCAATCGAGTAGGTCATGCAGTTGTCAGATTCCGATACGCCCCAATGCGCGATGTGTGGTGGCAGGTAAAGCATGTCACCTGCTTCTAAAACCCATTCTTGTTCAGCTTTAAAATTTTGCAGTATTTTTAGCGGTGCGTTTTCTACCATACCCAGCTCTTTTTGCGCTGATATTTTCCAATTGCGCTTGCCTGCGCCTTGCAGCAAAAATACATCATAAGAATCAACATGCGCGCCTATACCGCTGCCCTTGGGCGCGTAACTCACCATTAAATCATCCAATCTTGCATGCGGAATAAAACTGAATAAAGCCAATAAATCGGCCGCTTCTGGCAGATAGTGGTTGACGTTTTGTACCAATAACGTCCAATTGGTTTTGGGCAATTTCGTAAAATCCGTTTCGTCAAATGGACTATGTTTAACTGACCATTTATCTTTTTTAAACGAGATTATTCGTGCTTGCACATCGTCCTCGCAAGCCAAGCCAGCCAACTCGTTTGGTGCAAGTAAACCAGTAAAATTGGGGATTGCCTGTTTGATTAATAACGGCTTTTTCTGCCAATAATCAGCCAAAAATTGGCTGGGCGTGATTCCGCCTAATAATGTTAAGGCCTTGTTTGTATGATTCAACTTAGTAAATGAGTGAAAGTGATTTAAATACCAGCGTACCACTCGTAGCCAGCGGAATCTTCCCAATAGCCACCTTTGCCAGCTTCAATATGCGCAAAACTTTCTACTAACTCAATGCGCATAATGTATTTAGCATGCTTATAGCCCAGTTGACGCTCTACCCGTAGCCTAATGGGTGCGCCATTTTTAATTGGCAGCGTTTCATCGTTGAGTTGATAGGCTAAAATGGTTTGAGCATGATGTGCGTCATCCATATCGATGCTTTCATAGTATAGGTTAGTGCCGTCATCTTTCATTGGGTCGGCACAGTGAAATACGGCGTATTTTGCCTGTGATAATGGTTTGGCGAGTGCCAGCAACTCATGTAGCGGCGTGCCTTTCCACTTACCAATCGCACTCCAACCTTCTACGCAATCATGTCGCGTGATTTGTGTTCGGCTGGGTAATTGTTGTAATTGTACCAGTGTTAGTTTAAGTGGTTTTTCTACCAAGCCATCGATAGTTAATACCCAATCTGCAAAATTGTTTTCGGCTAATGTTTGATACTCCACACTATTGGGAACGGATGTGCCATTGCTACGAAAGCTAGGTGATAAATCAGCCTCGTCAAATTCTTGCGCCATTACCTCGCGCGTGCGCAATAAATCATGTGTATTTTTAGTTAAGCGCTCACCAGCAGTTAACACCTTACCAAACCATTCTGCGTGCGAAAGTTTATCGCAACCAGTCAACACAACTGTACCCGCGCCTAATAATAGGCGCGTTAAAAAGCGCCTTCTTTCATACTTATGTGACATGATTATTTATCCTTTTTATGCGATGTATCAACGTGATATCGCCCTGTAATCATCGAGCGTAAATTGTTCCAAACACCTGTAATAATCACTTCGAATACATGAATAAACACAAAGCCAACGAGCAACCAAGCCACAATAAAATGAATGGTGCGGGCAGATTGGCGGCCGCCAAATAAATCTACCCAGCCAGGCAATAACGAATTTAAAAAAGGAGACAGCGCCAACCCCATTAAAATCACCAGTGGTAGCAATATAAAAATGACGCTCAAATAAGCTATTTTTTGCAACACGTTGTAGGGAATTGCCGCTTCGCCAGTCGGGTGTTTTAAACGGATGTGGTCTTTGATGGATTGCCAGAAAGAAGCGCGGTCTTTTTTGGTTACTAATAGATCTCGTTGCACATGCTTACTTAAAAACGAATAAATTAAATAACATGCACCATTTATCACAAATAACCAAGCAAAGAATAAGTGCCAGTGTCTAGCCATTGCCAGCCAATTTGGCCCAGGAATGGTCAACCAGCTTGGAAATCCGCGATTGATTAAATTGCCTCTAGGGCCCACAGATGCACCGAATAAGCCAGTAGTATTAAGTGGGTGGCCAAATACTTTAGTAACACCAATTAACCCCGCATTTGTATTCTGTGCGGCGTTCATTTCTAATATTGGTGGGCGGCCAGAGTAAGAGGATTTTCCTAAATAAAGCGCTGGGTGTGCATTGAAAATATTCAGGCCACTCATCAACAGCACAATAAAACACAGCACATTAATCCAATGCATTATGCGTATAGGTAATTTATGGCGATATATCAGCATTGATCATCCTAATAAAGTCAGTACAAAAAATTTAAAATTATTTCGTTAATTTTAACGCTTATTCATAGGCTAATACCAATTAATTTACCGCTTATTTATGTGTGTTTTTGCAGGCAAAACAAACTAATTGCGATGCTATACAAGTGGGTATATAGTTTAGTAATTAAGTTAAAATTTAAGTTAATAAATTGCGGAGATTTTTAATATGAATAAGCCTGTTGACCTTGACCAGAATAATATGACGACTACCCACCACGGCGGCTGTCCGCACGATTGCCCAGACACTTGCAGTATGGTTTTTCATGTGAAAGACGGCACTTTGCTCAAGGTGACTGGTAATACCGAACACCCGATGACACGCGGAGGGCTTTGCGTCAAATTGAAAGATTATGAAAAACGTCACTACCATCCAGATCGTTTGCTTTACCCACTAAAACGCATAGGCAAAAAAGGCAGCAAACAATTCAAACGCATTAGCTGGGATGAGGCGTTGACCGAAATCACCACTAAATGGAAAGCGATTATTGCTACAGATGGCCCGCACGCCATTATGCCCAACAGCTATTTGGGCAACCAAGGGCTAGTACATGGCTTAAACGGCGGCGATGCGTTTTTTAACCGCATGGGCGCTACCGTGTGTGAGCGCACGTTTTGCGGCGAAGGCTCATGCACCGCATGGTTAATCACGGTGGGGCCAACCGCTGGGGTAGATCCAGAAAGTTTTAGTCATTCCAAATACATTGTTATTTGGGCGTGTAATTCAGTTTCTACAAACTTGCACCACTGGCATATTATTCACGAGGCGCAGAAAAAAGGCGCCAAAGTGGTAGTGATTGATTCTTATGCGTCTAAAACCGCCAAAGAAGCAGATTGGCATATTGCGCCAAAACCTGGCACCGATGGCGCATTGGCAATGGCGATGATGCAGGTGATTATTGAAGAAGGTTTAACTGATCAAGACTATATTGATAACTATACAGTCGGTTTTAAAGAACTCGCTGAGCGCGCCAAAACGCGCACGCCAGAATGGGCAGAAGAAATTACTGGCATCCTTGCTGCAGATATTCGCAAGTTTGCGCGTGAATACGCGACAACACCTCCGGCTGCCATTCGTTTAGGTGTTGCGTTAGAGCGTACTTATGGCGGTAGCCAAGCCATTCGCGCAGTGACTTGTTTGCCTGCGCTCATCGGCGCATGGCGGCATGTTGGTGGCGGTGCGCTGCAATTCCCCGTGTGGGAGCACCCTTACAAGTTTGACGTCATTTCGCGCCCAGATTTAATCCCCGAAGGCACGCCAGTGGTTAACAACTTGCAATTAGGCCGTGTGCTAACAGGTGAAACCAAGCTCAACACGCCGATTAAATCGATGATGGTGTGGAATACCAACCCGATTACGCAAGCGCCAGAGACCGATAAAATTATTAAAGGCTTGGAGCGTGAAGATTTATTTTTAGTCGTAGCCGAGCATTTTATGTCGGACACTGCCGCTTATGCCGATATTGTGCTGCCAGCCGCCATGGGCGCGGAGATGGAAGACATGATTTTGTCTTGGGGACACTTATATCTAACTTACAACGCTAAATGTATCGACCCACCGGGCGAGGCGATTCCCAATAACGAAATTTTCAGGCAATTGGCCAAACGCATGGGTTATGAGGATGAAAACTTTAAATGGAACGATTCTGAGTGCCTAGAAAACTATGTGGATTGGGCTGCACCCACCTGCGAAGGCATTGGCTTAGATTACTTGCGTGAGCATGGTTTTGCGCGCCTAAAAGCCTTTGGCGATAAAGATAACCGTGCACGCCATGCCAAAGGCGAGTTTCCTACACCCACTGGCAAATGCCACTTTTTGGTAGAAGGCGCTAAGAATTTCGTCGCAGGGCCCTTTAGGCAGATGTATGAAGGCTTTCAGCCAGGTGAAGATATTGATGTTTTGCCAGATTATTTGGCCTCGCGCGAAACGCCAGCCACTAACCCAGAACTTGCAGCGAAGTATCCGCTGAATATCATCTCGCCAAAAAGTCATGGCTTTTTAAACTCCTGCTATGCCAATGTGGCAGAAAAAATCAAAGGCCAAGGCGAGCAATTTGTGATGATTAATGCTTTAGATGCCACTGCACGTGGCATTAAAGAAGGCGATAAGGTGCGCGTGTTTAATGAGCGTGGTGCGTTTGTGGGTGTGAGTAGAATATCAGCTGATGTGAACGCGGGCATTGTAGTTGCGACGCTTGGCTACTGGCGCCAACTGAATGATGGTACGGTGAACTGCATTAGCTCAGCCGAGTTTGGGGATATGGGGCATTCGACGACGTTTAGTGATAATTTGGTTGAAGTGGCGTTGGGGTAAGTTTTTATGTTATCGGAAGGTGCTTGCTAGTGCAACATCGTGTTCGAATGTTGGACTGGCGCGCAAATCCGTAACAAGTTTCTCAAATGACTCTGCGCCTTTTAGATTAAATACGATACTCGTGTCATGAAATTTTTGAGCAATCATTTTGAGTAGTTCTTGACACAATAAGATCATAGATTGCAAATCTTTTAGTCTTAATCCTGCTGCATCATTTGACTCTTCCCTGTCTCTAGAAAGAGTTTGATGTCCAACTACCTCGTTTCTGATGATGGAAATTCGCTTCCAAATTAGTTGTATAGATGAAAGTTTTTCATCGATCTCTTTTAAGACCATAGGGTCTACGTTAGAAGGTAATGTTTTTCTAAGATTCCAAAAATTGACAGTGTCTTTTCTTTTTTCAAATACGGCATAAAGTATGGTTACAAGTG
>JANMBK010000194.1:0-8272 GCA_031360365.1 Methylophilaceae bacterium | reverse complement strand
TCAATATCTAGCGGTTGCAGCGGAATTTGCTTAAATTTTTCTAAGGTCAAGCCAGTATCTGCGGCTAGGCTGGCCATTATTTCTAAGTTTTTGGCTTGTTCTGCTTCAAGCGAAAACTGGGTTTTCTGTGACACCAACTTTGCAGTACTTAACTCGGTATTCGATAACACACCTACAGCCACACGTTTTTGCAGCATCTCAATCATTTCAGTGTGTTTACCAACCTCGCGTTGCAACAGTTGTTGGCGGGCAATATTTTCATGGTAACGCAATAAATCTTTGGCAATTTGGCTGCGTAACTGCCAAGCGACATCGGCCACATCAATGCGTGCAACTTCTGCTAAATGTTGCGCTTCTTCGATTTTTATCTGCCGCTTATCAGCGGTTTCAATGGGAATCTCGACATTTAAACTATACGACCATGGCCTTATGTCACCATTGGCTTGGTTGCTACGCGCCAAGCTAGCACTCAAAATTGGATTTTGTTTTTGGCCTGCCGTTTCAAGTTGCGCATTGGCTAATGCTAATTGTGCTTTGGCAATATCCAACTTGGGGTGATGATACAACGCGCTAGCAGTGAGTTCATTCAAATCCCAGCTGGCAAAAGGCAGTGTGCTTTCTTGATAACCTTGCTGAATGAGATGAGCTTTAAACTCTGAACTTAGCGGATCTTTGGCAAAAATTTTGGCTGTGGTGTGTTGAGAGTTAATAGGTTTTGCAACATATTTCTCTTTGGAGCAACCTGAAAATAGGGTTGTGGCAAGTGTGCAAACAATCACTAATTGTGCAAATTTAGTTTGGCTTTTTAATGCGTGCAGTTTAGACATGGCTTGGGAGTTAATATCCATGCGGCTTACACGCATGCTCAATTAATCATATTTAAAATAAATGTTAAATTCGAATTAAATCATTAGCGCTGTATGCTCGCATGTACTGAATTTAACGCATCTTGCAGAGTCTCTTCAGAAAGCTTATTAATGGTGGTGGCCAATAAATCGGCGGCTTCCACAGTGCGTATCGGTAAATCGTGCGTGTTCAACTCAGCAATCAGGCCAGCCGATGCGCCTGCAATAATTAGCAAATTTTCGCGCTCTTTCATTAACAGCTCTAGCTCGGCACGCAGCATATTGGTTTCGTTGGTGTTGCTTGTATTTTGCATAGTGTTTTAATTTATTCATTAAATGTTTAATGTTAGATTGTATCTTGCTATTGGCAAGGTGTGCTTGTCAATCTGAACATCAATACAAACAAAGTTTTCTATGTAAACGTGTGCTTTTGCTTATCAAATGTAGCAAACTTGAGATACAATATGCGACTTATTGATTTTGGTAGCAATGCCAAACTTAAATGCGAGAGTGGCGGAATTGGTAGACGCACTGGTTTTAGGTACCAGCGCCGTAAGGCGTGAGAGTTCGAGTCTCTCCTTTCGCACCATTAGGTTTGTTCAAGAAGTTTTATTTATTCAAGATTTATTAATTAAATGTCATTAACAGTTTTCAGCTAGGTTTTCTCAGCTAGAAAACCATTTATACAGGAATCGCAACATGGCAGCATCTGTTGAAACAATTAGCAATTTAGAGCGTCGCATGACCGTGAAGGTGCCCTTGGCGCCGTTAGAAGGCCAAATTACACAGCGCCTCACACAAATTTCGCGTACGGCTAAATTTTCTGGCTTTCGTCCTGGTAAAGCGCCCATCGGTTTAATTAATCAGCATTATGGCGATCAAGTACGCGATGAAGTTTATTCTAAAGCGGTTGAGGCCAGTTTTGGCGATGCAGTTGAAGAGAATAAACTGCGTGTGGCGGGCTTTCCTAATATCGAGCACAAACCGTTTGCTGATGCAGCGACCGATTTAGAATATGTGGCGACATTTGAAGTATTCCCAGAAGTAAAATTAGGTGATTTAACTAAATTAAAACTTGAAAAACCAACGCTTGAAGTAGCCGAAGCCGATGTTGAAAAAACCATCGAAGTCTTAGTCAAACAACGCACTAGCTACGAGCCTGTAAAACGCCCTGCTAAAAAAGACGATCGTGTTAACATTGGTTTGAAAGCCAGTATTGATGGACAACCAGTAGAAGATACGGCTGGTCAAGGCATGGATTTAGTGCTGGGCGAACCTGGCCGTATTCCAGTATTTGACGAAGCTTTAATTGGTGGCAAAACTGGCGAAACTAAGCCGTTTGATATTACCTACCCAAAAGACTACAACCAAGCGCAACTAGCTGGCAAAAAAGTGAGTTATGAAGTCACATTTAATAGCGTATCGCAGCCTGTTTTGCCAAAAATTGATGCCGATTTTGCCAAAAGCTTAGGCGTGGCTGATGGTGATGTAAAAACTATGCGCAATGAAATTAAATTAAGTTTAGAGCAAGAAGTAGAAAAACGTGTAAAAGCGCGTGTAAAAGAGGGCGTATTCCAAGCTTTAATTGCAGAATCAAAATTAGAAGTGCCTAAAGTATTAATCAGCGCTGAAACCAACCGAATGATGCAAATGACTGCGCAAAACTTGCAACAACGTGGCATGCCAGCTAAAGATATTCAGTTAGAGCCTGCTATGTTTGAAGAGCAAGCTAAACGTAGTACCACTTTACGCCTGATTTTAAGTGAGATTGTGAACAGCAATAACTTACAAGCCAATGCTGACCAAGTGCGCGCAATGGTAGATGCTTTTGCTAACAGCTACGAAAAACCTGAAGAATTGGTGCAATGGTATTACGCTGATGTAAAACGTTTAGATGAGCCATCGGCGCTAGCTACAGAAGAGAACGTAGTGAACTGGGTGCTAGAAAAAGCTAAAGTGACTGCAAAAAAAATAAAATTTGATGAATTAATGGCTGGTTAAGGTTACTAAGAGCTAGAGCATACTAAATTTCACTAGGCAATTATCATGAGCGTTAATAATATGAATGACCAACAAGCTTACAATTTGACTGAACCACAAGGCTTGGGTCTTATTCCCATGGTGATTGAGCAGAGTGGTCGCGGCGAGCGTTCATATGATATTTATTCGCGCTTATTGAAAGAGCGTGTGATTTTTTTAATTGGCCCAGTAAATGACATGACGGCTAATTTAGTGGTGGCACAATTACTGTTTTTAGAAGCAGAAAATCCAGATAAAGATATTTCGTTGTACATTAATTCACCTGGTGGCTCGGTCACGGCAGGCATGTCGATATACGACACCATGCAATTTGTGAAGCCAGATGTAAGCACTTTATGTATTGGTCAAGCGGCGAGCATGGGCGCATTTTTATTGGCTGCTGGCGCCAAAGGCAAGCGTTTTAGTTTGCCAAATTCTCGCGTCATGATTCATCAGCCTTCTGGTGGATTTCAAGGCCAATCGTCGGATATTCAAATTCAAGCTAAAGAGATTATGTATTTACGCGAGAAATTAAACGCGATTTTGGCTAACCATACTGGTAGAAGTGCAGAAGAGATAGATCGCGACACTGAGCGCGACAATTTTATGAGCGCGGATGAGTCTGTTAAGTACGGCATGATTGACAAGGTGATTGCTAATCGCACTGAAGCGGCTTAGTATATACGGTAAGTAAGTAAGATTTAGGGATTTGCATGGTCACAAAAGCCGAAGGCGAAAAATTACTTTATTGCTCTTTTTGCGGAAAAAGTCAGCACGAAGTTAAAAAACTGATTGCAGGTCCATCAGTATTTATCTGCGATGAGTGTGTTGATTTATGTAACGACATCATCAAAGAAGAAGTACAAAGCCTTAGCGATATCAAATCTACCGATAAGTCGTTACCCACGCCACAAGAAATTTGCGCTATTTTAGACCAATACGTCATTGGCCAAACTCAAGCCAAAAAGAATTTATCGGTCGCGGTGTATAACCATTACAAACGTCTTGGTCACAATCATATTTCGCAAAACACCGTCAAAGATGACGTTGAAATTCAAAAAAGTAATATCCTACTCATTGGCCCAACAGGTTCTGGTAAAACGCTACTGGCGCAAACATTGGCGCGCATGTTGGATGTGCCGTTTGTGATGGCTGATGCGACTACACTGACGGAAGCGGGTTACGTGGGTGAAGATGTTGAAAACATTATGCAAAAATTACTGCAAAAATGTGATTATGACATCGAAAAAGCGCAGCGTGGCATTGTGTATATTGACGAAGTAGACAAAATTTCGCGTAAATCAGAAAATGCGTCGATTACGCGTGATGTGTCGGGCGAGGGTGTACAGCAAGCACTACTTAAGCTGATTGAAGGCACTGTGGCGTCTGTGCCACCACAAGGCGGACGTAAACATCCTAATCAAGAATTCGTGCAGTTAGATACGACTAATATCTTGTTTATCTGTGGTGGTGCGTTTGATGGTTTAGACAAAGTCATCCGCAGACGCTCAGAAAAAGGCGGCATTGGTTTTGGTGCAGAAGTGAAAAGTAAAGAAGACGCTAACGACGTAGGCAAAATATTGCAAGCAGTAGAACCTGAAGATTTGATTAAATTCGGCTTAATCCCTGAATTTATTGGTCGTTTACCTGTGGTGGCAACGCTAGAAACACTAGACGAAGCAGCGTTAATGACCATCTTAACCGAACCAAAAAATGCGTTAACTAAGCAATATATCAAGTTGTTTAAAATGGAAGGTGTAGATTTAGAATTTAGAGAATCTGCCTTGCAAGTCATTGCGAAAAAAGCGCTAGAGCGCAAAACGGGCGCGCGTGGCTTACGGTCTATTATGGAACACGCATTGCTTGAGGTGATGTACGATTTACCATCGATTGAAAATTTAAGCAAAGTGGTGATTGATGAAGGCACGATATTAGGTGATTCGCAGCCGATTATGATTTATCAAGATTCCCCAAAATTAGACGCGGCAAAAATAGCCGAAAACGCTAATTAAGCCAGCAGTTAAGTCTGCTCATTTAGGTTTACCAACTTAACAACACTGTTTATCCGCAATTCTCAAATCAAGCCATTTACCGCTTCAGGCTATTGCAAATAAAACTAGCTGGTTTATAGTGTTTATAAGCTTTAGCGCATAATTTAGTCGCCTTTAGCCCTTGAACTATCAAAGAATGTTCCCAACTTAAAAGCATAGGCTATTTTACCTATGTGAATTTGAAAGTATTTTATGATTGAACAGACTTTGCAAGAAAACGTATTGCCAACGCAACATGGCATGATGCCTTTACTACCCTTGCGCGATGTGGTGGTCTATCCTCACCTTGTAATTCCACTGTTTGTTGGCCGCACTAAATCAGTAAAAGCGCTAGAAATCGCTTCTGACAGCAATAAACAGATCTTGCTTGTCGCACAAAAATCCGCCAACAAAGACGAGCCCGATGCGAATGACCTGTATGAGATTGGCACGCTGGCTACAGTACTGCAAATGCTTAAGTTGCCCGATGGCACAGTGAAAGTGCTGGTTGAAGGCCTGCACCGCGTGCGCGTTTCTGAGTTTGTAGAAACAGAAGAGTGCTTTTTAGCCAAAGCTGAAAAAATCAATGACCCGATTGAAGATGAAAGCGAAACCGAAGCGCTCATGCGCACAGTTTTTACACAGTTTGATCAATACGTTAAGCTTAACAAAAAAATCCCACCAGAAATTTTAGCCTCGTTAGCCACCATTAATGACGCTGGGCGCTTAGCTGACACCATTTCAGCACATTTGACATTAAAGCTCGACGAGAAACAAAAAATCCTCGAAATGCTCAGCGTTACTCAGCGTTTGGAGCATTTACTGCACTTGATGGAATCTGAAATTGATATTCTGCAAGTTGAAAAACGCATTCGTGGCCGCGTAAAGCGCCAAATGGAAAAAAGTCAGCGCGAATATTATTTGAATGAGCAAGTAAAAGCCATTCAAAAAGAACTGGGCGAGCAAGACGAAAACGCCGAGATGGATGAACTTGAGGCGCGCATTAAAAACTCTGGCATGAGCAAAGAAGCGCATACAAAGGTCAATGCAGAGCTGAAAAAACTTAAAATGATGTCGCCTATGTCGGCTGAAGCGTCCGTGGTGCGCAATTATATTGATACTTTAGTTGGCTTGCCTTGGAAGCGTAAAACCAAAATAAGCAAAGATTTACAATCCGCTATGGATATTTTAGATGCTGACCATTACGGGCTTGAGAAGGTAAAAGAACGTATTGTGGAGTATTTGGCTGTACAACAACGTGTAGGCAAACTCAAAGCGCCTATTTTGTGTTTGGTAGGCCCGCCAGGCGTTGGTAAAACCTCGCTGGGACAAAGTATTGCCAAGGCAGTCAACCGTAAATTTGTGCGTATGGCCTTGGGTGGCGTTCGCGACGAGGCTGAAATTCGTGGTCATCGCCGCACTTATATTGGTTCGATGCCAGGCAAAGTCATGCAAAGCATGACCAAAGTTGCTGTGAAAAACCCACTATTTTTACTCGACGAAGTAGATAAAATGGGTCAAGACATGCGCGGTGATCCATCGTCTGCTTTGCTGGAAGTGCTAGATCCTGAACAGAATCATACATTTGCCGACCATTACATTGAGGTTGAATATGATTTATCGGATGTAATGTTTGTGGCGACTGCTAACAGTATGAACATTCCTGCACCTTTGTTGGATAGGATGGAAATTATTCGCCTAGCGGGTTACACCGAAGATGAAAAAATAAACATTGCCATGAAATATTTGCTGCCCAAGCAGCTTAAAGCACATGGCCTTAAAGCAACTGAAATTGGCATGCCTGAGACAGTAATTCGTGACATGGTGCGTTATTACACGCGCGAAGCGGGTGTGCGCCGCTTGGAACAAGAAATTGCCAAAGTGTGTCGTAAAGTGGTGAAAGAGTTGTTGCTGAACAAAACAGACGCTAAAGCTAGCGTTAAAAAGCCTGAAGCGATTGATGCTGCAAACAAAATGGCAAAAAAAATCAGTGTTAACTCTAAAAACCTAGATAAATATTTGGGTGTGTATCGATATGATTACGGTATTGCGGCCAAAGAAAATCAAGTGGGGCAGGTTACTGGCTTGGCTTGGACCTCTGTTGGTGGCGAATTGCTGACTATTGAAGCGGTGATGATGGCGGGCAAAGGCAAAACCATTACTACAGGTAAACTGGGTGATGTGATGCAAGAATCAGTGCAGGCCGCCATGAGTGTGGTGCGTAGCCGTGCCAAGCGATTGGGCATTGCAGAAGATTTTTATGAGAAAAAAGACATCCACATCCACTTGCCAGAGGGTGCGACACCTAAAGATGGGCCAAGTGCAGGTATTGGCCTTGCCACTGCGCTTGTTTCTGTACTAACTGGCATTCCTGCGCGCTCAGACGTGGCGATGACAGGTGAAATCACGCTGCGAGGTGAAGTTTTACCCATTGGCGGCTTAAAAGAGAAATTATTGGCAGCGCACCGTGGCGGGATTAAGATCGTGCTGATTCCAGAATCTAACGTGAAAGACTTAGTGGATATCCCTGAAAATATCAAAAACCATCTGCAAATTCATCCGGTAAAATGGATAGACCAAGTGTTGGAATTGGCTTTAGAGAGTATGCCGCAGCCGCTGGCGGATAAAGTTGTTGAAGTTGCAGCGGTGGTGGTTGATTCCGTGATAGATGAGAAAGTGCCAGTTACTCACTGATTAATAGCGCGTGATAAGTATTTATTTTGAATAATTGCGCAAAATAAGCTGCAAAGCCTTGACAGAGGCTTTTGTAGCTTGATATAAAGTCATAACAGGACATTAATAATTTTGCCCTGTTATTTTAGTGAATAACATTAGAGGGGATTACTCGTGAACAAATCAGAATTGATTGATCAAATTGCAAAAGCTGCTGGTATTTCAAAAGCTGCGGCTGGCCGTTCTTTAGACGCGACAACAGATGCAATTACTGCAGCACTTAAGAAAGGTAGCTTGGTTACTTTAATTGGTTTTGGTTCATTTTATGTTGGTAAACGTGAAGCTAGGAATGGTCGCAATCCTCGTACAGGCGCTACAATTAAAATCAAAGCTGCAAATTCTCCTAAGTTTAGGGCTGGTAAAGCGCTTAAAGATGCTGTAAACTAATGGTCTTTGCTGGTTAAGCGATTAACCAGCAACTACGTTAGTGGCAGGCTTTATTTTTTAGTTAATAAAGCACTAATTAAATAAAGCACTTAGTTTAAAAAAGGGTGCTTAGCTCAGTTGGTAGAGCGTCGCCCTTACAAGGCGAATGTCAGCGGTTCGACCCCGTTAGCACCCACCAAAAACTAACACATTTCGCCTCGAAACACGATTAAGAGTGCTAGATTTTTAGCGCTCTTTAATTTTGAAGCGTGTGTAATT
>JANMBK010000177.1:0-8904 GCA_031360365.1 Methylophilaceae bacterium | reverse complement strand
GCAATATGCTGTGTGATTGCTGGTTGGGTATTAGTGCTGGCGTACTCTGCTACTTCTACTCCTTGATTGACTAGAATCTCGCGCAGGCGTTGCTCTTGCAGTGCAGTTTGATCAAAACCAGCAAATTCTATACGATAAATTTTACCTAAGCCAGAAGCCTCATGGATACAAGGTGAATCAAACTCACAAAGTGAGTTTGAGAGAGGTTGCCCTGGGGTATTGGCTCCCAGAGCATGCTGATTGATATTGTCTAGTTGACAATCTAAATAGCGCACTCTTTCTAGCATGCCAAGCTGCTTGCAGCGCTGCTGAAACGTACGTTGCCATTGCACAAACTGCCGCGCTTCTTCAGCCATCTGCTCGCGCGGTACATGTAGGCGCCAAGCCACCATGTATTTGTTGGCTTCCATCGCGGCGGTGGCTAGGCCAGCCACATCAAATAAATCGCTGACACTATTTTTATTCAGCGATTGCTGAATCACTTGCTGCCATAATATTTGCTCGTTCAACGGGCTTAGCAGCATTTGCGGCGCAGTAATTTCACCAGCAAGTAATTTTTGCTCAATTGCGCTATCTAGCCATTGATTTAACGTCATCACGTTAGGGCTTTGCCACTGCGTTTGGCCTGCGTTAATGTGTTGCCGTGCAATATCGTTTTTAATGCTTTGCGCGAGGCGTGCAGTAGGGCACAAAATCAAAGTGTTTAACATTGCATCATTCTATTGGATAATAACGGTTTAGATAATGTTGGTAGCGTAAAAAATTAACACGCAAACACCAACATGGAAGACTTATTTTGGGGAAATGGCATGCTGGCTAAAATTATAAAACTATTTAAATACTTCATTTTATTGTTGTTGGTGCCAATTGGGTTGTTTGCACTTTACACTTGGGCAACACTCACTTGGGTATATTCCAATGGCGAGCGGGCTGGTTATGTGCAAAAATTATCGCAAAAAGGCTTTGTTTGCAAAACCTATGAGGGCGAGCTAGTACTGGTATCCATGCCCGGCACGCAGGCAGAAAAATTCTTTTTTACAGTAAGAAATGCAGCAGTGGCTAAGCGCATTAATGAAACGGTTGGTAAACGCGTGCGCTTAATTTATGAGGAGCATATTGGTATTCCAACCAATTGTTTTGGAGAGTCGAGTTATTTTGTGCAAGACGTCCAACTGTTAGATAAGCCCCAAATTGAGATGATACAAAAAGACCAGCTGCAATAAATAAGGCTGGCGCTTTAGCAGGCTATTAAATGGCAATCACGGATGAAAAAAACTATATCACCCCGCAAGGCTTTGCCGCCTTACAGGCAGAGTTTCATCAGCTTTACAAAATAGAGCGGCCAGAAGTGGTGCGTACCGTTTCGTGGGCAGCCAGCAATGGCGACCGCTCCGAGAACGGCGATTATATTTATGGTAAGCGGCGCTTGCGCCAAATAGATAGCCGTTGCAGACATTTGATGAAGCGCATGGATCTAGCCGAAATTGTCGACAGCAGCTTGCAACAGCACTTGGAAAAGATTTTTTTTGGCGCATATGTCACGCTGTTTAACTTGGCCGATGACACGGAAACTATTTATCGCATTGTCGGCAAAGATGAATTAGAGCCAAGCAAGGGTTTCATTTCTTGGGTATCGCCACTGGCCAAAGCCATGCTGGGCAAAGCGATTGGCGATGTGGTAAAAGTGACCACGCCTGCAGGTGAGCATGAATACGAAATTATTGATGTGCGCTATATGCCAGTAGAAACCAGTTAAAAGTGCCTTGTTGAACTAAATTTAAAATTAAGCTATCCTAGGGCTTATGTTGAAGCGTTTTTCACATTTTTTTGCATGTTTGTTATTGGTGTTAATGCCATTACAAGCCTTGGCCGCCGCTAATATGCTGGTATGTAATAGCATGATGCAATCGCAAGTTGCAAAACAATCGGTAAACGAGATGCCTTGTCATCAGCACATGACTAATTTGGCCGTTTCAAACGAAGCTAAATCTGGTAGTAGCCAGCCATCGCCTTGCAAGGCCAGTTGTGCAAGTATTTGTGCAAGTATTTGTGCAATGATTGCAATGCCATCCTCTATTCAATCAACCTTTGCACTAAACTTTATCCAATTATTTGATTTTAATAGTCAAACTTACGCTTCAATCACACAACCTAACCTGCAACGCCCACCCATACTCCTTTCTTAAATAAGCCTTGTCACGCCTATATAAGGCGTGAAACTTTTTTAAGCGTCACAGGAGTGTTTTATGAATATCCTACGAGTAGACAAACGCCTGCTATTTAGCTGCTTCCTATTTGTTACATTTTTTGCGCAGGCAGAACAGCCTCTAACCCTCGCTGAGGCTATTGAGTTAGCCACCCAAAATCAACCATTGTTGCAATCACTTGATGATGCAGCCGCTTCGTCTCGCCAGGCGGCAATCGCCGAAGGTCAATTGCCCGATCCTAAAGTGAAATTTGGTGTCATCAATCTGCCCGTCACCACCAGCGATGCTTTGCGTTATAACCGCGATGATCAAACCATGGTCAATATCGGTATATCGCAAGATGTCATACCCCTCAGAAAGCGTGAGATAGCTTCAAACCTCATGTCAGCCGAGGCAGATCGATTCCACACTGAGCAACAAGCCACTGCAAGGACAATTGAGCGAGATGTTGCCTTAGCATGGCTTGATGTTTATGAAGCGCAGCGTAAAAGCGAGCTTTACCAGCGTGTGATTGATGACATGAAGGCCGAACGAAAAATATTGACCGCTAGTGTCAGCTCTGGGGGTGCTAAATCTAGTGATGTATTGCGCATGGATACAGACGTTTCGATGACTAATGAAAAACTCATTTTTTCCAAACGTGACGCACGCAAAGCACGTGCTACTCTATCACGCTGGATTGGTACTGCAGCTTCACGCTCAATTGCGGCGGAACTGCCAGTCATGACCAACAGCTTGGCGCGAGATGAAATCAAGAATGAGCTTGAAAAGCATCCCTTACTAAAAAATGCTTACCAAACCGAAAAAATTGCCCAGCTAGATGTAGATGCGGCACAAGCGAATCTTCAGCGTAACTGGGGTTGGGAAGTTGGTTATGGGAAACGTTTTAATGAGCGTAGCGATATGCTGACATTTCAGGTTTCTATGGACCTACAATTAGATAGCGCAAGCCGACAAGACCGACGTACTGCAGAAAAGCTCGTGTTGGTTGAAAAAGCACGCAAATTGACCGAAGACAGACGGCGTGAACTTCACTCAGAATTACAAAATGCAGAGGCAGATGCAGAAGCTGCTGAAGGTCGTGAGAATGAACATCTCACAAGCCTTATCCCCAATGCGCAAGCTAAATTACGCCTTGCTCAAGCGAATTATTCAACAGGATCAGTACCATTAAGCGAAGTCTGGCAAGCTCGTCGTGACGTGATTGAAATTCAGTTGGATCACTGGACTATTCTTACAGATCGCCAACGTGCAGCTGTCAAAATCGGATATTTACTTAACGACAATCGTTTATACAAGGACAATCAATAATGCATACTAGCCATCACAAATATACCGTTATCACATTAATACTGTTGGCTATGACGGCTTGTTCTAAGCAGAAAGACGTTGAAGCACCTAAGTCACAGAGCGGTGATGCCATGCAAAAGACAATGCCTCAACCAATGACTGAACCTCAGGCACCAGCGACTGAATTGAAAGATGTCGTCCAAGACGACAGTGGTAAAACAGTGTTGTATTGGTACGACCCAATGGTAGCGGATAAGCATTTTGAAAAGCCTGGTAAGTCACCTTTTATGGACATGCAGTTAGTACCTAAATATGCGGAAAGCGAAAAACCATGAGACGCATTCAAATAGTTATCGTCACTATGCTATTGGCTTTATTTACAGGGCTAGGTTGGTTTTTTGGGCAAAGAAATGTGGCAACAGGCATGCCTGAAAGCGCGGTAGATGGCATGAAAAGCGATATGCAGATGGTCGATGCAAAAGGCGTTGTCCAAGATGATAGTGGCAAAACCGTGAAATACTGGTACGACCCCATGGTGCCCGGGCAGAAGTTTGATAAACCAGGTAAATCGCCTTTTATGGACATGATGTTAGAGCCTAAATACGCTAATGCAGGTAGTGATGGTGAAGAAGGCGGCGTGACAATTTCATCACAAACTGCACAAAATTTGGGTATTCGACTTGAGAAAGTCGAGATGGCAAGTTTTGGTGAATCACTTGCTGCGGTTGGTCGTGTAGAGGCAGATGAGCGCCGTTTTTATGCAGTACAAACGCGTATGCCAGGCTTCGTAGAAAAACTGTCTGTGCGTGCCATGGGCGACCCTGTGCAAAAAGGTCAAAAAATCGCAGAAATATATGCACCTGAGATATTAGCGGCTCAGCAGGAATATTTAACATTAATCACATTAAACCAAGTTGACACTGACGGCTCGCTTAAACAGGCGGCCCGAAATCGACTGAAATTACTGGGGATGTCTGAAGGCGAGATACAAGCAATCACTAAATCAGGCAAGGCCAGTCCGCGCTTTGGCGTTTATGCGCCAGCTTCTGGCGTGTTAACTGAGCTGGGGGTGCGCGAAGGTGCGCAGCTGATGCCGGGGACTACTTTAATGCAAATTACCGATTTATCGCAAGTATGGTTAATTGCAGAAATACCAGAGCGTGATGCCGCTAGATTAAAGCCAGGCATCGAAGCTGAAGTTCAATTGCAAAGCCTGCAAGGTGAGGTTTTTAAAGGCAAAGTCAGCTACCTTTACCCGATGCTGAACGATACCTCAAGAACTTTGCAGGTGCGTATCGAATTAGCAAACAAAGGCAATCGCTTAAGGCCTGGTATGTACGCCAATATTGTATTTACAGGGCAAACATATGAAGCGCTATCTGTTTCGACGGAAAGTATTATTGCTACTGGTAAACGTAAAATTGTGATTGTGAAAGAGGGCCATTTGAAAGAATCCGGTGGCTATCGCCCCGTTGAGATTACCACAGGGCAAGAGCGTGATAGCCACACAGAAATACTCAGTGGTTTGTCTGAGGGGGAACAAGTTGTTGCCTCTGGCCAGTTCTTGCTTGATTCTGAAGCATCATTATCTGGGGTGCTGGCAAGACTGTCTAATCAAAATCAAGCGCAGCAAGATAAGGCGATGGAAAAAGGCACAGATCAGAGCATGGGGGAAATGAAGGACATGCAAATGCCTATGGATAAACCAATGGCTGCTGAGAAGATGCCTAAAGGTCGTGGCAAAGTGGTAGAGGTTGATGCTAAATCAGGCAAGGTGACATTGAATCACGAGCCGATTAAAGAGCTGGGTTGGCCATCGATGACCATGGGTTTTAAGGTGAAACACAGCAAGCAATTGGATAAGTTAAAAGTGGGTGATGAAGTTGAGTTTGATTTGAAAGCCGATGGACAAGACCTATACATGATTGAGCGTGTAGAGAAGGCAACTGCTACGAAAGACGGCATGAAGGGAGCAAAACCATGATTGCTCAACTCATCCGTTGGTCTGCTAATAATCGCCTGCTGGTATTGTTGGCTACCTTGATGATAGTGGCTTGGGGCATTTTTGCCATGCTCAAAACGCCGTTAGACGCGATTCCTGATTTGTCCGATACACAGGTCATCATCCGCACCCAATGGCCTGGACAAGCACCACAGATTGTCGAGAACCAGCTCACTTATCCGCTAACCACCACCATGCTGTCTGTGCCAGGTGTTAAAACAGTTCGTGGCTATTCATTCTTTGGCGACTCTTTCGTTTACATTTTATTTAATGACGGTACAGATCAATATTGGGCGCGTTCACGTGTATTGGAATATTTAAGCCAAATATCCTCACGTTTACCCAAAGGTGCAAATCCTAGTCTCGGTCCAGATGCTACTGGGGTAGGCTGGGTGTATGAGTATGCCTTGGTTGACCGTAGCGGTAAGCACGATTTGGGTGAACTACGCGCGCTACAAGATTGGTTCTTAAAGTTTGAGTTAAAGACTATTCCCGGGGTGGCAGAAGTCGCTACTCTGGGAGGCATGGTGCGGCAATACCAGATACAAGTTGACCCGGATAAGTTACGCAATTACAGCATTCCGCTCTCAAAAGTCGTTTCAGCGGTGCAGTCAGCCAATCAGGAAACTGGCGGTGCTGTCGTTGAAACAGCCGAAGCCGAGTATATGGTTCGTGCACATGGTTATTTAGAATCATTAGACGACTTCAGAAATATTCCCATAAGAGTGAGCGATAGCGGCACGCCAATTTTGTTATCTGATGTTGCGCGTGTACAAATTGGCCCAGAACTCAGGCGTGGTGTAACAGAACTCAATGGTGAAGGCGAAGTGACGGGGGGCGTAATTGTGATGCGCGCTGGGCAAAATGCATTAGAGGCGATTGATGCAGTAAAGGCCAAGCTCGCCACCTTGAAAAAAAGCCTGCCAGAGGGAGTGGAAATAGTCACAACCTACGATAGGTCACAATTAATCAAGCGTGCAGTTGATAATTTAACGCATAAGCTGATTGAAGAATTCATTGTTGTAGCACTGGTATGTGCGGTGTTCTTATGGCACTTTCGTTCGGCATTAGTGGCGATTGTCGCATTGCCAATCGGCATATTAGTCAGCTTTATTGTGATGTATTATCAAGGCGTGAATGCCAATATCATGTCACTGGGTGGTATTGCCATTGCCATCGGAGCCATGGTGGATGCAGCGATTGTGATGATTGAAAATGCGCATCGACAGCTTGAACACTATAAAAACGAGTTTGGTGAACCAGATAATAAACAACGTATTAAAGTGATAATTGGTGCGGCGAGTGAAGTAGGGCCTGCGCTGTTTTTTTCATTGCTCATAATTACCTTGTCTTTTATACCTGTGTTTACGCTAGAGGCGCAAGAAGGCAAATTATTTGCGCCACTGGCATTTACCAAAACCTATGCCATGGCAGCAGCGGCTGGTTTATCGGTGACATTAATCCCCGTATTGATGACCATGTTCATTCGTGGTCACATTCGGCCTGAGCATGACAACCCGCTTAATCGCTGGCTGATTGCAATATACAAGCCTCTGCTAAGTAAGGTGCTACATTTCCCAAAAACCACCCTCAGTGTTGTCTTAATTATAGTGCTGATTACGCTATATCCACTTGGTAAATTAGGTAGTGAGTTCATGCCACCATTGGATGAAGGGGATTTGCTCTACATGCCGACAGCGCTACCTGGGCTATCTATTTCTAAAGCATCTGAAGTTTTACAGTTGACCGATAGACTCATTAAAACGGTGCCTGAAGTGAAATCGGTATTTGGTAAAACTGGCCGTGCTGAAACCGCCACTGACCCAGCGCCGCTAGAGATGCTGGAAACCACCATTCAATTCAAACCCCGCTCAGAATGGCGACCAGGCATGACGCCAGAAAAACTGGTGGATGAATTGGATGCGAGGCTAAAAATCCCTGGCATGGCGAATGTGTGGGTACAGCCTATTCGCAATCGCATTGATATGTTGTCCACTGGTATCAAAAGCCCAGTCGGTATCAAAATCGGCGGTGCTGATTTAGATACGTTAGAAAAAATTGGTCAGGAAGTTGAACGGTTGATGAAAAAGGTGCCTGGCGCAAGCTCAGTCATCGCTGAACGAGTCACAGGTGGACGTTATATTGATATCAAAATAGATAGACTAAAAATTGCACGTTATGGTTTGAACATTGATGATGTACAAATGTTAGTTTCTACAGCGATTGGCGGTGACAACATTGGTGAAAAGATTGATGGCTTGGCGCGCTTCCCAATCAACGTCAGGTTTCCTAGGGAGCTACGTGATTCGGTAGAAAAGCTTAAAACATTACCCATCATTACTGAGCAAGGCGCCACCGTGCCATTGGGGGAAGTCGCCGAAGTTAAAGTCACCGATGGGCCACCGATGATAAAAAGTGAAAATGCACGGCCCAATGTTTGGGTGTATGTGGATATTCATGACCGTGACTTGGGCAGCTTTGTCAGCGATGCAAAAGCATTGCTGGATAAAGAATTACAGTTACCAGCTGGTTATTCACTGGCATGGTCTGGTCAATTTGAATATTTTGAGCGTGCAGCAAAAAGACTTAGCTATGTCGTCCCTATGACGCTAGGGATTATCTTTATCTTGCTGTTTTTAGCTTTTAAACGCATGACACCTGCCTTGCTGATTTTAGGTAGTCTGCCATTTGCATTGGTTGGCGCAGTTTGGTTTCTGTATATTTTAGGGCATCATTTCTCCATTGCCAGTGGGGTTGGTATGATTGCGCTATCAGGCTTGGCGGCAGAATTCGGCATTATCATGCTAGTGTATTTGGATGATGCGATTGAACGTTATCGTGCTGCAGGAAAACTCAACAATAAAGAAGATTTGTACGCAGCATTAATTGAGGGTGCCGCTTTGCGAGTGAGGCCAAAAGCGATGACAGTGGCGGTGATTCTGGCTGGTCTTATCCCCATATTGATCGGTGCTGGCACAGGCTCCGAAGCGATGAGTCGCATCGCCGCGCCAATGGTAGGTGGTATGTTGACCGCGCCGTTATTGTCATTATTTGTGTTGCCAGCGGCTTACATGTTGCTGAGGAGGAGTTATGCGAAAACATAAGTCTTTCTTTTGGCAAATATTGGCAGGCATATATAGCAACATTAGATTTCACGGTTCGACTTCTGGTTTTTGAGAAACTGTTCGATAGCGCACAGACCCACGCTTTTAATTAACTTATCATTTTCTTCTAAACTTATTGGGGAAACATCATGAAAACCACTTCTATCAATCTCTTTAAACTCTGTTTAACCACAGCACTATTTACTTCCTTTCTTAGCATAGCCAACGCTGACGAGCACAGCGATATGAAAGGTTCTGGAAGCATGATGCACTCTATGCAAGATGGCATGAAAAAAATGGA
>JANMBK010000172.1:0-6586 GCA_031360365.1 Methylophilaceae bacterium | reverse complement strand
TTAACCGCGCAGAAATTTTTGCTATCATTGGTGGCAGCGGTTCTGGCAAATCCACCTTATTGCGTGAAATGATTTTATTGCAACGCCCTAATAAGGGCTCTATTCGCTTATTAGGCATTGATTTACAGGATATTAATGATGATGATGCATTGGCCTTACGCAAGCGCTGGGGGGTGATGTTTCAGCATGGCGGTTTGTTTGGTGCGCTGACGGTGAAAGAAAACGTCGGTTTGCCATTACGTGAACATACGCAATTATCAGATGAATTAATTGATGAAATTGCTGATGTCAAATTAGCCATGGTAGGCTTAAAGCCAGAAGTAAGCCAACAATATCCATCTGAATTAAGTGGCGGCATGATGAAGCGCGCTTCTCTTGCCCGCGCCATGGCGCTAGATCCAGAATTGCTATTTTTGGATGAGCCGACCGCAGGCTTAGACCCAGTAAGCGCAGCGGGTGTGGATGAGTTAGTGATGAAACTGCGCGACCAATTTGGGTTAACTATTGTCATGATTACGCATGATTTGGATTTATTGTGGCAGGTAGCCGACCGTGTGGCGGTGCTGGCGGATGGCAAAGTGCAAGCGATAGATTCCATGAAGGCACTTTCAGCCAGTGATAACCCAGCAGTTATAGCGTTTTTTGACGGCCCGCGTGGTCGATTAGGTTATCAGCAACATGCTTAAAAACTCATGCCACTTATATTTTTACTTAAAAGTATTTAACTAAGTTGTATTTAACTTAACAGCAATTAACACCAAATAAATTAAGGAGCCATCATCGAAACCAAAGTCAATTATGCTGTTGTTGGCGCTTTTGTGCTGCTGTTAGCTGCAATACTCATCTTTACCGTATTGTGGCTAGCTTCGGGCGGCACTTTGCAGAAAAAATATGATCTCTATTTGGCCATAGTTGAGGAATCTGTCGCAGGGCTTAATGTCAATGCGCCCGTTAAATACAATGGTGTTGACGTGGGTAAAGTAAAAAACATACAACTAGACCCTAGCAACCCAGAGCGCGTGCAACTTATTTTTGCAATTGAACGCGGTACGCCCATCAAAGTAGATACGGTTGCCGTGTTAAAAACACAAGGCCTAACTGGTATTGCCTATGTTGAATTAGATGGTGGGGCAAAAAATGCAGCGCCTTTGCTGGCAACTGGACAGCAGAAATATCCAGTTATTCAAACGAAACCTTCTTTAAGTACACGACTAGAAAATATGCTGACTACGTTATTGACCAAGCTAGATAGCACGACTAACAATATTGATTCTTTAATCAGCCAAGAAAATCAACAGGCGTTTAAAAGTGCGCTGGCCGATATTGCCATTGTGTCAAAAACCATTGCTGCCCGTAAAACTGAAATTGATGCTGGCATAGTCAATGCTGCTCGTACCGCTGACAACACGGCGCGTGCGACGCAAAAGTTGAATCCAATGATTGATAAAATCGAACCTGTGATTGATCAATTAAACGTTACTATCGCACAGATTAATCAAAGCGCATTAGCCATTGAAAAAGCAGGTGATGCTGCGGCAATTGCCAGTACTAACGCAGGCAAATCGGTTGAATCGGTGGGCAGCAATATTGATGCTTACACTAAAGAAACATTGCCAGAAGTGCAGCGTTTATTGGGCGAACTTAATACATTATCGACGGCATTAAAACGATTGGTTGAACAAACCGAACGTGACCCAGCGAGTTTGTTGCGCGGACGCAGCCCAGTGCCAGATGGCCCTGGAGAGTCCTCATCAGAAAGATCTCAATGAAAAATAGAGCTGCAAACCATCTGGGGCTGTTTTTTATTGTGATGCTGCCTTTGCTGACTGGCTGTTCAAGTCTACTGTCAAACCAGCCATTGCAAACAACTACATATTATTCATTGGAAGTGATTGAATCGAATGCGAAAGCAGCGCCAGTGTTAAACGTTGACAATAGATTGCCGACAATTGTCGTTGATACACCCAAAGCCGCAGCTGGTTTTGATACGCGACGCATGATGTATACGCGCCATCCCCATCAATTGGAATATTTTGCACGAAATGAATGGGTTGATACGCCTGCCCACATGCTGCAAACCCTGATCATATCGACAATTGAACAAACAGGTGACTTTAATGCGGTATTAGCAAAATATAGTGTAGTGAAAAGCGAATTTAGGTTGGAGTCTGAAATTGTGAGGCTACTACAAATATTTAATGACAAGCCTAGCCAAGTGCAATTTACACTACGTGCAACCATCATTGAAAGCGCTACTGGTAAAGTCATCGCTCAGCGTGAATTCGATGAGCGAATACAGGCATCTACCGATGACCCCGTGGCTGGTGTGATAGCGGCAAATAAAGCGGTTAATCGCGTACTTACTAACCTAAGTGCGTATAGTCATGAGGCGGTAATTACTTGGCGTAAGTCATTGGGAGCAAATTAATGGTCATAAAAAAAACTAACATTAAATCAAGCCATCGGAAAAAGACGAATAAAACTTTGTCTCATGTTATCCAGAAAAGTGAATTAATCAAAGACATTGTACAAGTTTGCGCAAATGATTTATCTACGGTTAATACGGTGCTTAAAAAAGAGCTAGCCATTAAAAATCCACAACCTTCGATTAAAAATGCGCTTAAAAAAAATGCAACGGTTGAAAATAAAGTGCAATTAGTAGTGGATGAACTGGATATTGTGAATAATGCTTTAAAAGAGGAAGTCAAAGAGCGTGAAATGATTACTCAAGCGCTTGAAGAAGTCATCATAGAAAAAGACATTGCCACACAAGCCTCACTGCACGATGCCTTAACTGGCTTGCCAAACAGAGCATTATTTTTTGACAGACTTGAACATGGCTTGGAACAAGCAAAGCGCCATGGTTGGAAATTGGCCGTGATGTTTTTAGATTTAGATAAATTTAAGCAAATTAATGACGATTACGGGCATGATATTGGTGACAAGGTATTGTTGTGTATTGCCAATAGATTGAAGAAAAATATCCGTAGCGACGACACCATTTGCCGATTTGGTGGAGACGAGTTTTTATATCTACTGATGGAAGTCAAAAATAAGCGTGGCGTTGTTAACGTTATTAACAAGTTAATTAAAGCAATTGAGACACCATGCGACGAAATTGAGCCAAATTTGGTTGTTAAACCAAGTATTGGCATTGCTTTATTTCCTGAAAATGGCGATAACTCAGAAGACTTAATTAAAAGTGCTGATGAGGCTATGTATGCTGCCAAAAAAAGTCAATCAGCCTATGCTTTTGCCTGATTATTGGTGAGCTAAGTTTTTTTAGTCACAAGTTGCGATTAATCGCAAGTAGGATTAATCGCAACTTGGGTTGGTCGCAATTTGGTTTAATTCCAAGCTACAACTCCCAAACTAAAAACGCGCTATCTACTTTGACTTGCCTGAACTAGACTTCATTTCACTAGCGCTTTTACCTGAGCTTTTTGAAGATTTATTGTCATCTTTTTTTGAACCTTTACCTGAATCTTTTCGTTTAGAACTTGATTTGTCGTCTTTAGTGTTAGCCATGAGAATTCCTTAATAATGATTGATTACAAAAAATGCTCATCACATTGTGTGTGAACACCTTGCATACGTAAAAAATTTAAATTTATGCAATAAATTTAAAACGAGCAACCATACTAAGTTCAAATGAAAAGGCTTTCTGTTACTTAACGAACATAATCTCAAAAAAATTTAAATTTTTTATATCTATCTTGGCAACAACCTTTGAAGCTCTGCTTGAACAACTTGATAGCATTCGCAAACATGTTTTTCTAAGCCCTTGCTGTTTAATACTGAAATATGGCCTCGGCGATAACTGATAAGCCCTAGTCGTTGCAAATTGCTGGCCGCTTGCGTAATGCTCTCGCGTCTAACCCCTAACATGCCAGAGACTAACTCTTGAGTAATATTTAATTCGTTAGTGGATAAGCGATGAATAGTCAGTAGTAGCCAGCGGGAGAGCTGCTGCTCAATACTGTGATGCCGATTGCAAACCGCAGTTTGGGCAATTTGTGTTAATAACACTTGAACATAGCGTAACAATAGTTGGTTCAAAGCCGCATGCTGCTTAAAAGCGCGTTTTAACAGATGGCTCTCTAACTTGTAAGCATAGCCTGCTATTAATACAGTGGCAGAGCTAGGTGTGCTATCACCGCCCATTAGCAGCGATAGGCCTACCACGCCTTCATTTCCTACACTGGCTGTTTCTGCAGATGCGCCAGATTCCATCACGTAATGCAATGACACAATACAAGTAATGGGAAAATAGGCATGTGTTAAGGTTTTGTCGGGCGCATAAAGTGCCTCACCTAGCGGCAGAAATACTAATTTTAATTCATTGGCAAACTGATTAAATTCATCCATGGGTACTGCGGCAAGCAAATGGTTTTGCTTAGGAGTTAAATGTAACGACTGCGCCGGCTTTAAGGCGTTAACAGCTATGTTGTTGGCTGCAATTGATGTATACGGACTAGTTTTATCCGAATTTGAGCTATGTGAAATTGTTTTGTTTTTTTTGTTATTTTCTGTGTCAGTCAAATCATCTAATTGATTCGCATCTTTATTACTAGGTTTATTGCTAGTTAGATTCTGAGATAGCGCCATATCAACCTCTCTCTATCAGCTATTTTCTGCCAGTGAGTTCAAAACCAATGCCACGATAGCCTCTGAAGCGGCAATGCTTATCAAACATCGGCTCGCCACTAATCTGATATTTTTGTATAGAGCCATTATCATCTTCGCGGCTAAGAATATAGTCTATAAAAGGCTCTCTATCCGCGATTTTTGCTCTTAAAAATTCGCGTTCTGTTTCATTCCAGCCTAATAATTTCACTCCGTTTAAACCTTCATCGCCAACATCATCGACCAATGCTTCCACTTGTATGCCCAATAAATCCAGCACTGGGCCTGATACTTTGGTAAATTTCATGGTTTCGTCCTGCTCCCAATACCAATCAGATGCCAGCTCAGTAAGACCACGATAGCGCGCCTCACTTTCGCGTAGCTCTGCGGTGCGTTCCATCACTTCCAGCTCCAACCGTTTACTATAGCCCTCTAATTGTTTATATAAAAGCCGCACCTCAAGCATATTATGAATGCGCATTTTTACCTCTATCAAATCAAATGGTTTGCTAATAAAATCTTTAGCGCCAGCTTGTAACGCTTTCAACTTATGGCCAGGTTGTGCGGTTAATACCAACACCGGCAAATAAGCATCCACATGGCTGGTTTTTAGGACTTCCATCACTTGAAAGCCATCCATCACTGGCATTTGTAAATCAAGCAAGATAAGGTCATATTGGTTTTTGCGGTGTAGTGCGCTCACCTCTTGCGGGTTCATGGTGGTAGTCACATCAGTATAACCAGCCTCTGTTAACATTTGTTCTAACAAGCTGATATTCGATTGCTGATCATCCACAACCAGTATTTTTGCGCTCAATATATTGACTAATTTAATCATTTGATTGTTACCTTTTCATTGATAAGTATTCGATATGGTTCATTCACGTTATTACAGTTAATCATTATTGGTTTGGTTAATTTTTGTATATTTAAATGCAAACGCTATGGCATCCATCAGCTCGATTAATTTAATAGGTTTAGTTAAATACCTAAAAAATCCAGCCTCAATGCCTTTTTGTCTATCCGCCTGCATGGCGTTAGCACTAATAGCAATCACAGGTATATGTGCAGTGGCTGGGTTTTTAGCTAATGCTTTTAACACCGCATAACCGGTCATGTCTGGTAAGTTAATATCTAATAAAATAACGTGTGGTTGCCATGCGCTGGCCATTTTCAATCCTTGTGCACCGTCTGCTGCGCCTTGTAAAGCAATATCCGCCTTCAGTGCTATCATTTCTTCTACCAAGGTGAAATTGGCTTGGTTATCTTCTATATAGAGCAATTTATCAGCAAAGCTCTCTTCAGTTAGAGCTTTCACCTCAGATTCCGTTTGATAAGATTTTTCCTCATCGTTGTTGCTGCTTATTGTTTGTGTCTGTTCATTCAAGGCGGTAGGATTTTGAACCAAGTTAAGCGTTATCCAAAATACGCTACCTTGATTGACTGTGCTGCGCACACCTATATTGCCTTGCATCAGTTCTACTAATTTTTTACTCACCATTAAACCAATACCAGTGCCCTCCTCCACCTTTGCATCTTGCCCAAGACGATTAAAAGGCTCAAACAGATGGCTTAGCTGTACAGCATCTAAACCAACACCTGTGTCACGCACACTAATTTTAATAGTTTCATTTTTACGGCTGCAATCCACGCTGACTAAGCCGCCTTTTTTATTATATTTGATGGCGTTAGACAGTAAATTGATCATCACTTGTTTTAGCCGTATTTTATCGGAGAGGACGTAGGTGTTAGGCTCAATTGGAGAAAAGATAACGCTGATTGCATTTTTAATGGCCAACGGTTCTATTAGCAGGGCACATTCGCGCATAATATCGCTTAACAAAACAGGCTCTAAAGACAATGGTTGTTTGCCCGATTCGATTTGCGCTAAATCTAAAATTTCGTTAATTAAATCCAATAAATACCAGCCGCCTTGCAAAATTTGCTCCAGACTGCGCTG
>JANMBK010000166.1:0-5599 GCA_031360365.1 Methylophilaceae bacterium | reverse complement strand
CCAATATTAAGCCCAAAATGACGGTGAGTGCAGGCTCTAATAATTTGAGCATTTTTTGCATCATTTCATTTACATCCCTATCGTAAAAATAGCTCACATTCAGTAGCGATTTATCTAACGCGCCCGTATTTTCACCCACTTTAATCATACGCACCACCAATGGTGGAAACAAGCCAGCATTTTGAAAGCTCTCGCTCATGCTATCACCCGCGTTAATCTGAGCATGTGCGCGGCTTAGCGCATCGGCCACCACGCGATTACCGACAATTTTCTCGCAGGTTTTAATGGCATCTAAAACTGGAATGCCTGTTTGATACATGAGCGCAAAATAGCGCGCAAAACGCGCCATAATGATTTTTTGCAAAATCTCACCAGTAAGCGGCAGTTTTAATTTAATGTAATCAAATTGATAGCGCGCATCCGCATTTTGCTGAATATAAGTGGCTAGGCCCGCAACAACAACAAGGGGAAGACTTAAAAATAGCCACCAATATTTTACAAACGCGTTAGAAACAAAAATTAAAATACGTGTATTCAAAGGCAACTCTTGGCCTAAGCTATTCAAAAACTTCACCATCTCTGGTACTAAATATAGCATTAAAAATGTTACGGCCGCCATTACCACCACAAACACAAACAAGGGGTAAGCCAACAATCGCTTGGTTTGACCCAACAGCTCGTCTTGCCATTTTAAGGTGTTGCTTAAGTTATCAAACACTGCTGGCAATTGCCCAGTTTGCTCACCTGCCGCTACTAAGTTTACAAACACCTCATTAAACACATCGGGATGCTCTGCCAAAGCCTGGCTGAGCATTTTACCGCCTTCTACCTCGCCTGCTAAAGCGCCCAGTACTTTTTGAAAATAGGGATTTTGTGTGCTTTCGCGCAAATCATTCAGGCCTTCTAACATTGGTACACCCGCGCTAGTGAGCTGCTCTAACTGAAAGCAAAACATGACTAAATCGCGATTATTGACTTTATTTTGTGTGAAGATTTTTTTAGATTTTTCGGTCGATTTAAAGGTAATTAAATCTAAACCCATGCGCTCTAGGCGGATTTCTAAATCCACCTCATTCAGTGCATCAACCTGACCTTGTGCGTGGCGGCCAGTTTGATCAATTGCCTTGTAGTTAAAGGTTGTCATGAGTTTTTACAAATAAGCTAAAAATGCGCTAGTGCAAAATACGCTAGTGTAAAATGCGAGAAGTTAAATCAATCACCCGCATCACTTCATCTATACTGGTGTAACCTTCTAAAATGCGCCGCACACCGTCATCTGCTAAAGTAGAAAAACCTTTATCTAGCGCCACTTTTTTTAATTCATCAAAATGCGCGCGGCGCGCAATCAGTGCATCCAAATCGCTATCAATACGCAGTAATTCCATTATCGCCATGCGGCCTCGATAACCCGTTTGGTTACAGCGTTTGCAGCCTTTGTGTTTGAATATTTGAATCGCCTCGTTACGTTTCACACCCAGAATTTTACGCTGGTCATCGGTAGGCTTGCTAGGCTCTTTGCAATGCGGACACAATACTCGCACTAAGCGCTGTGCCACTATGCCAATGATGTTGCCCGCCATAATGTCGGGCGAAATACCAATATCAGTCAACCTAGGAATAGCACCTAGCGCAGAATTGGTATGCAGCGTGGTAAACACTTGGTGGCCTGTCATAGCCGCTCTAAACGCCATGGTGGCGGTGTCTGCATCTCGCACTTCACCCACCAAAATAATGTCGGGGTCTTGGCGCATAATCGAACGGATGCCGTTGGCAAAATCTACTTTATTGACCTCAGCCACCGAAGTTTGACGCATTTGTGTTACTGGGTACTCCACAGGGTCTTCCAGCGTCATAATATTGACTGCTTCAGTGTTTTTATGCGACAGCAATGAATACAAAGTAGTCGTTTTGCCGCTACCCGTTGGCCCTGTGACCACTAAAATACCTTCTGGCCGCGTCATCATTAATTTTAGCTGATCTAACGTGTTGCTGCGTAACCCCATACGCTCTAACGGGATAATCGAACGTTCACGATCTAACACTCGCAACACGATATTTTCGCCATGAATGGTGGGGTGAGATGACACCCTAAAATCAATCGGGCGACCGCATAAATTCATATTCAAACGACCATCTTGTGGTGAGCGCGTTTCGGCAATGTCCATGCCCGAAATCACTTTTAGTCGCACTGCCACACCAGGCCAATAACTTTTGTGCAGGCTACGCACTTGTTGCAACACGCCGTCTATTCTGTATCTAATCCGCAAAAAAGCAAATTCTGGCTCAAAGTGAATATCCGATGCGCCACGTTTAACTGCATCCATTAACAGTGCACCCACCAATCGCACCACGGGCTGCGTATATTCTTCGCCATCGGCAGTGAGGCTTTGATAATCAATTTCGCCGGTTTCAATCTCGCGTAGAATGCCATCAACGGATAGTTCGTAGCCATAAAACTGGTCAATATGCTCTTCTAATTGCGCCTCGGCCGCCAGTAAGGGTTTAAGCTGAATTTGCCCGCCCAGCATGGCGCGCAGCTGATCTAACGCGACTACGTTGAACATATCTGCCATGGCCACAATCATGGTTTTAGTGGCGTCTTCATACGCCACAGGTAGCAGGTGATAACGGCGTGAAAAATCTTCCGGCACCATGGTCAGCGCGTCTACATCTGCCACCACCGTGCTTAAATCAATACTTTCTTGGCCTATGGTATGCGCAACCAAATCGCGCACCATGTTCTCAGAAACAAATCCTAAGCGCACCAATTGGCGGCCTAATGGAATGTTGTTTGTCTCTTGCTCGATGAGTGCAATGCGCAGCTGATCCTGACTAATCAAGCCCTGCTGTACCATTAGCTCACCTAGACGTAATTTTCTTCTTAGTTCGGCCATTATCTATTCTTTTAACTTATTGAATCGCGTTGATACGTGCTTGCAACGCTACCTTATCGATATTGCTGGCATCTGTAGCTTGCTCTAAGGCGCGCACATAGTAAGGCAACGCCAGTTTTGGCTTGCCCATTTGGTCTAAGCTTACCGCCAAGTTATAAGCGTTATCAGCGGTTTTGTTTATGCTGTAGGCGTCAAAATAAGCTTGTTGTGCGGCTGGCCACTGATTTTGTTCAGCATATAAATTACCCAGCGCTACATGTAAGTTGGCATCATCGGGCTGCCTGGCTAGCATGTTTTTTAAGCTAGTTTCGTTTGTTAATTCGTTACCTTGCGATTGGTTTGACTGTAAGTTGCTTTCTAGCATGGCAGTTTTTGCAATATTGTTGCGCGGGTCAAGCTCTAGCACTTTGCCATACCAGCCGTTAGCATCTGCGTTACGCCCTTGTCTAGCAGCAATTGCACCCAATCCCAACAACGCATCCAAATTACGCACGTCACGTTGTAACACTTGCTTGTAAAGTTTAATCGCATCTTTATCATTGCCTGCGTTATAGGCCTCATATGCACTCATCAATACTGGGTTTATTTCCGGCTGCGGTGTAGATTTAGTCACGCTGATAGAAGCACTTTCTGATGCAATTGAAGCATTATTTTTAGATTTACGCGGTTTTTTATTGGCTTTATTTGCTGAGAAAGATGCTTGCATACGATTAGAGCTTTCATCATTAACAGATAATATATTTTGATCTGCTAATGCTTCGTTTTTAAGAGTAGCGCTTTCAGCACTTTCATCCAGCACATCCGTCGTTTCATCTTCTTCGATTGCCATTGTTTTTTTATTTTTTTTGTTACTCGCCAAGGGCTTGTCATCTAATAGCTCATCAGCAGGCGGAACAGCCTCTGCTGCCGAGGCCACTGTTTTGACAGCCGCTGTATCGAGAGGCTCTGCTGCAAACTCATTAATATTATTATTTGCAACTTCAGTTAGTGGAATTTCCTTTGGCGCTATGACAATTGGTTCTAATGGCCGCGCTGGCAACACAATTGGTGAGGTGCTATCAACAAACTGATAAAAATATAGTCCCATACCCAGCAATGCAATCAAGCCAGCCCCTGCAATCATGGCTAATCGAGCGCTGTCAGTTTTTGCTTCAATGCCTTTGGCAGAAAATACATTAGCTGCGCTTTTGGCAGCCATGTATTGTTTAGAAGATTGTTGAGAAGATGCTGCCGTTGACGCCGTGCTAACTGGCTCAGCTGCTACACTTGCTGGCTTCACAACGGTCTCTGAAAATGAATTGCCTGTTGGGCTAAGTGACAATTCTAAATCTGTGCTTGCTGTTTTTACCAGGTTTTGTGAAGTATTACTATGCGGCTTACTTATAACTTCAGGCCTATTATTAGCTTCTATTTTAGCTTTTTCCGCTTGCGCCTGCTCACTTATAGCGCTCTGGGCTTGTGCTTCTTCAGCTTTATTCAGCGCTTTTATTAGCAGGCTCATAAATACTAGAGTCTAATTACTGTGCGTCTTCTAGCACATTTTGTAATTGCTGCGCAGGAAGATATTGTTTGTAACTTAGTAGCTCATCGCTTTCTAAGCTAGCATTCGGCACTACGGTTGGGCGCAGAAAAATCACTAACTCTGTTTTTTGCGTCGCATCGTTTTTGCCGGTAAACACTTTACCTACACCTGGTACGTCCGATAAACCGGGCACTTTATCAGTATTGCGCTGAATTTCATCTTGCATTAAGCCACCTAGTACTGCGGTGTTGCCGCTATCAATTTGTAATATCGATTCCATCTCGCGCACTTGAATTTGCGGAATTTGACTAGGAATTGCCAACAATTGCGGATTAGGGTCACGCACAAAACTTAATACGCGAGAAATTGTGGGGCGCACATTCACATTAACTTTGCCTGTATCATTAATTTGCGGCGTCACGCTCATCACCACGCCAACTGGCACGGTATTAGGTGTGGTAGTGATAGTGGAAAGTACGCCGCCACCTACTGCTGCTTGCGATTGTTGCGCTTGTACAGTGAAATACACTAAATTATCCACTACTTTTAGCACCGCTGTTTGGTTATTCAGCACCATCAATTTTGGGCTAGAGAGTACTTTTGTATCACCAAACTGTTTGAGCAGAGTAATTGAAGCAGCAATATTACCAATGCGGCTCATTGGGTTTAAATAGCCCGCCACCAAGCCAGCAGTAGGCGCAAAGCCAAGTGCATTATTTTCACCTGTGGTAAAAGCGCCAGTGGTGGTGTTAAAATTAACGCCTCTTGAGCCCAAGGTTTGACCAAACACAAAGCCACTATTGCCTGGTCCGTTATTTAAACGGCTCCAATCAATCCCCGCTTGAAAACTATCATTTAAACGCACTTCCACAATCGTCGCTTCAATCAACACTTGGCGGCGTGCGCTGCCCATGACGCGGTCAATAAATTCTTGCACTTTTTCATGTTGTTTATTGGTGGCGCGCACGCTAATGACGCCTGTCTCTGGGTTGGCAATCACGTTGGCTGCTAGCAATGTTTTATATTCTGATTTTGCTTTTTCGCGCGCCTCAGCTGCAGCTCTTGTCCGTTCTGTATCACTGTTAATCGTAATAGTCGTTCCATTATTGGATTTTGGCGTTCTTGCTTCTCGCTCGTCCACATCCGCCTCAGTACCAATGCGTGACACAATCACTTCTTTATC
>JANMBK010000146.1:0-3780 GCA_031360365.1 Methylophilaceae bacterium | reverse complement strand
AGGGTCTTTCACTTCACGCAGTAAAATATCAGGCGAATTTAAATCGATACGCAGAACATGCAACTAAATACATAGCAGAGCTGGCGTTAATGACGCCCTATCATTACTTGGTGACGCTAGAAACCGAGCAGCATTTAACGCATGTGCTGCGTATCGATTTAAATTCGCCTGATATTTTACTGCGTGAAGTGAAAGACCCTAACTTGCGCGGCATTTTTAGAAGCTTAAATGAAGTCTACCCAATAGGCGCTAAAAAACCCAATAGCCGCTACATGGGTGAGATTATACGGGTGGACGATTTACACAGTGTTGTTAAGTTACAAGAACAGCGCGAGTTTCGCTTTTTTAATCAAGATGATATGCGTAAACTTGAGCTGCCTGGTAATTTAGCCATTAGTAAACCGTCGCCCTACACGCATAATATTTTGGCTTACCTTGAGCGCGAGCCAGATGAATTAAGGGTGTATGCGTTGGGTGTGAGTGTGATTAAGCCAGACGTGCAAGCTGCCTATCTTGAAGCAAAAACATTACAAACCAAAATAGGCGTGGCCGATTTATTACTACCCCTTGATCATTTAGCGACACGGGTTTATAGCCAAAACCGTGAAGTGGCGATTTTGGAATATTTATCACTCACCAGTTATTATTTTTGGGGCGCATATAATATTAAAGATCAAAATTCGTCCACCAATGTCACCAAAAGTGCGCATGCAATTCCCGAATCCAAAAGCCCAGCCAAAGTATTCACCGCCAACAATACACCTTATTTTATTAACCATTTAGAACACTTACCTTCACCCACCGAAACCTTTGTACGCAACTACGGCCCACGACTGCATCATATGGCGATATCGGTAAAAGATGGTGAATATAAGGGCAAAGAGAACATTGATTATGTGGTGGATGCGATTGCTGAAAATGGCAAAGGCTTTTTGTTGGACGTGATTGGCTCTAAAGAACAAGGTTTAAAACAAATCTTTTCGAATGCCTCAGAACATTCATCGCTCATTATTGAATATGTGCAACGCTATGGCTGTTTTGATGGTTTTTTTACCAAAGATAATGTGGCTAAACTGACTGAAGCGGCTGGTTTTATGTAGTGAGTGATGTAATTTTTGATAGTATTTTTAAAGCTTCTTGCTTTTTTTCTCTGTAAATTTATTCAAAATGGTATGATTTGGCTCATGTTTAATATCGAATCGCTGTTATGACTTATTGTGTAGGTGTATTGCTTGAGCAAGGTTTAGTTTTAGCGTCAGACACCCGCACCAATGCTGGTGTTGACCAAGTTGCTATTTCCCCCAAAATGCACACGTTTGAAGTCAAAAACGAACGGGTAATTGTGTTGCTCGCTGCAGGTAATTTAGCCATTACCCAATCAGTAGTCAATCGCTTAAAAGCTGCTTGTGAAAAGGCTGAAGACAAAGTTAAACACTTAAATAATGTGCATAGTTTGTTTGATGCAGCAGGTCTAGTGGGCGCAGAATTGCGTGCAGTGTTTGAGCGCGATGGCGAACATTTTAAAAATCACGACATTGATTTTAATGCCAGCATCATCGTGGCGGGCCAGATTAAAGGTGAAAAACCGCGTTTATTTCACGTATACGCAGCAGGCAATTTTATTGAAACCTGTGCTGAAACGCCGTATTTTCAAATTGGCGAAACCAAGTATGGCAAGCCCATTGTAGACCGCGTTGTTAAACATAATAGCGACATCATGGACGTAGTTAAATGCATATTAATTTCGTTCGATTCCACCATACGTAGCAATGTTTCAGTGGCAGCACCCATCGACTTATTGATTTACCGCACTGATAGCTTGCATGCCGAATGCAAACAGCGGATTACTGAAAATGACCCATATTATTCAACAGTTAGGCAAGGCTGGGGTGCTGGCCTTAAGCAAGTATTCTCTGCGCTACCAAGCCCAGATTGGTGCTAGATTGGCATTAGTTAAATGATTCAGGGTAATTTATTTATTATCACTGCTGCATCTGGCGCGGGCAAAACCAGCTTGGTGAAACAGTTGCTGGCGAATGATAAGCAAGTTAAATTATCGGTTTCCCACACCACACGTAAACCTCGCCTAGGTGAGCAGAACGGTGTGCATTATCATTTTGTCAATGAAGCCGAGTTTTCACAGATTTTAAATGCGGGTGGTTTTTTAGAAAGCGCTGATGTGCATGGCGCTAAATATGGCACCGCGCAAAGTGGCGTAGATATTGCCTTGCAGGCTGGCTATGATGTAATTTTAGAAATCGACTGGCAAGGTGCGGCGCAAGTACGCAACATTTACCCACAAAGTATCAGCATTTTTATACTCCCACCTTCGGTAGAAGCGCTTGAACAGCGCTTAAATAGTCGCGGTCAAGATAGCGCGGAAGTCATCTCCAAACGTGTAGCAGCGGCGCACGAAGAAATGCGCCACGTGGTGGAGTTCGACTATGTTACAATCAATGATAATTTCGATATGGCGTTACAAGATTTGTTGGCAATTATTCGTGCTAGCAGGTTAAAAGTGCAATCACAATTGCAACGCCATGCCGCGCTTGTTCAAAAGCTAACCTAAAGAACTTAATATAAAGGACACCACCATGGCTCGTATTACTGTAGATGACTGTTTAGAAAAAATCCCCAATCGATTTCAACTCACTTTAGTGGCAGCCTATCGCGCACGTCAATTGGCAAACGGATCAGATCCATTTGTGCACAGCCCAAACCAAAAAGATAAACCAACTGTTTTGGCCTTACGCGAAATCGCCGCTGGCAAAGTGGGTGTTGAAATTTTAAATCGCCTGCATCCTTAAGTCATTTTTAATATGCAGCTGCAATGCCTAAAACAGGATCACAATTAGGTCACCACACACGCACTATCGACACATATCAAGCTGCCGAGCCACCTTTATTGCCGGCAGATATTGAAACCTCAGCACTTTCACTTTTACTTAAAGAGTATTTTACACAAGCCGATATAGAGCAAGTGTGGGCGGCTTACCGCTACGCGGCGTTTGCGCACCAAGGCCAAACTCGTAGAACTGGTGAGCCATACATTACGCACCCCGTGGCAGTAGCGTGCATATTGGCTAAGCTGCATTTAGATTTGCCTACGTTGTTGGCCGCGCTGCTGCACGATGTGGTAGAAGATACAGGTGTGCCGATTAGTGAAATTGGCAATCAATTTGGCAAACAAGTGGCTGATTTAGTAGAAGGCCTTACTAAGCTAGATAAAATTGAGTTTCAGAGCGCTGCAGCGGCTCAGGCCGAGAATTTTCGTAAAATGCTGCTGGCTATGAGTCAAGATGTGCGAGTGATTTTAGTCAAGCTGGCAGATAGATTGCATAATATGCAAACCCTAGACGCCATGAAGCCTGATAAGCAAAAACGTATTGCGCAAGAAACGTTAGAAATTTATGCGCCGATTGCTAACAGGTTGGGCCTGAATTTAATCTATCAAGAATTAGAAGATTTAAGCTTTAAATACTTGCACCCCATGCGCTATCGCGTTATTGCTAAGGCCATTAAAGTGGCGCGTGGTAATCGCAAAGAGGTAATCAGCAAAATTTTAGAGGCGATTCAAAAAGCGTTAGCCTTAGCGCATATCGATGCCGACGTGAAAGGCCGCGAAAAACATTTATACAGTGTCTATCGTAAAATGGCTAACAAAGCCACTGCACTTGAGCAAATTCACGATATTTATGGCTTTCGTATTTTGGTGAAAGATACACCCACCTGCTATTTAACGCTAGGCACGCTGCATGCGCTTTACAAGCCCATTCCGGG
>JANMBK010000139.1:0-1663 GCA_031360365.1 Methylophilaceae bacterium | reverse complement strand
GCGCCATTGTTAGTGGCAAACATGGCGCCTGTTTTAGGGTGCCAAGCAAACCCCTGACTATTGCGTAAACCACGCGCCCAAGTTGGATTTGGCTTATGACGGCCCAGTGTTTCCAAAGCGCCTGCTGGCTTGCCTTCTAGCCTGTAGCGTAAAATCGTCGCGCGTAATGGGTTCTCTTCTACGCACACATTGCAGCTAGAACCCACATTCAGATACAGATGATTATCTGGCCCTAATTTAACCGTCTTAACGGCATGACCGCCACCGGGTAGCCCGCTAATAAAAGGCTGCGGAGCTGACCATTTGCTTTTGTTGCGGGTTAATTTAACCACACCATCTTGGTTTGCTACTAGTAAATCATCGCCTACAAACGCCAAGCCATTGGGTGCGTTTAATGCATCAGAAACCAAAATGGGTGCCTCAGCTAGCCCGTCCCTGTTAGTGTCTGGCAACATCACTACTTGATTTTTTTCTGCTAAAGTCACATACAGATTGCCGCTTTTATCAAATGCCAGCATGCGTGGTGCTGCCTCTAATTTAGCAAATATGTTTATCTCAAAACCAGCGGGCAAGTTAATGTTGAGTGCACTGGGAGGCTCAGCAGCGCTTGCGCAGCTGAGGGTAGATAGGCTACAAAATGCCAATTGAAAATAGGTGCTGAGCTTATAAAAAATTGCTTCGAACATAGTTTTTAAATGGATTATTTTAAATTGATTAAGTCAGCACATCCGACCAAATGTTGGCCACCCAAGCTTGTGCATAATCACCTTCTTGCACAGAAGGTTTGAGTGACACACCACCACCTTCAGCCGCCAGCATAATTTTTTTGTTGGCGTCATAGCGGTAAACTGTCGCCACGTGCATTGCCTCTTTATCGTTAACAAAACTGTAGCAAGTATTGGCAAACACGGGCGCAGGGTCTGGCGCACGGTTAGACATTAACTCGACAATTGCGCTGGCGCAAATGCGTGCTTGGTTGGTGGCCATATGTGCCGATTTTGGCAAGTTGCTGTCAATGGCATCGCCAATCACATGAATATTTGGTACGGCGGTCGATTCATACGTAATAAAACTCACCTCGCACCAGCGTTTATCAACGTTATCCACACCCGCTAATTGCGCTGGCTTACCGGCACATTGTGGTGGAATAATATTCAACACATTGCCAGTAACAGTTTCAAAATCCGTCTTTACCGTTTTAGTCTTAACGTCTACTTCTGCGATGATATTGTTTGGGCGGTAGTCAATCATGTCAGTGTACATATCTGCCCACACTTTGGTAAATAAGCCTTTTTTAGAGGTAATTTCTGCGTTGGCATCTAGCACAATAATTTTGCTTTTTGGCTTGTGCGTTTTAAAGTAGCTGGCCACTTGGCAAGCGCGTTCATACGGGCCAGGTGGGCAGCGATAGGGCGCGCGTGGCACATTCATCACAAACACACCGCCATCAGGCATCGCATCTAGCTGTTTGCGTAAATTTACGGTTTGCCAACCAGCTTTCCATGCATGAGGAATCTCTTGCTGTGCGGCTTCCAAGTTTGGCAGTGCGTCATACATCATGTCCACGCCTGGAGCGATTATCAGGCGGTCGTAATTCATTTCGCCACGCTTCATGGTTACTTTTTTATTGGCAGCGTCAATCGCTGTGACTTCGTCAGTCACC
>JANMBK010000117.1:0-6108 GCA_031360365.1 Methylophilaceae bacterium | reverse complement strand
GGTTTGCAATACTTCAGCCAAGCTAAACGCATCGTAGCCCGCGCGCGCCGCCAGCACCAAGCCCATGCGGTCGGCTTCAAATTCAGCATCTTTATCTAGCCCGCGTGCGCTAACCTCTGCGCCTGTGACTATGGCTTTATCGGCTAATTTATTTTTTTTGGCTAGTTTGCTTTTTAGCCAATCGCTACCAGCATTAACCACTTGTTGTTTTTGCAAGACTTTTAGTTGATGTTTTTTTACAACATGCGCAATTTCGTGACCCAATACACTGGCCAGTTGCGCCTCATTTTGCAGTTTTGCATACAAGCCTTTGGTAATCAGCACATAGCCACCTGGTGCGGCAAACGCGTTTAAATCTGCGCTGTCAATCACACCAAATTTCCACGGTAAATCACTACGTTCACTTTGGCTAGCCACCCAACGCCCCACTTTATTCACGTATTGTTGTAACGCAGCATCTTTAACCAATGGCGCGGCACCTAATAAGCTGCCGGTAATTTCGCGACCAAGCGCAATTTCTTCTTCTTTGCTGGGACTTTTCCAGTTAAAGGCTGGTTTTTCGGGTTCTGTTTTTGCTGCTTCTACAGGTGCTGAAACAGTAGAGCTGGGAGCCGCACCAGTATTGGCTGCTGGAGCTGGTGCCGCAGCTGGTGTTTCAGCAGGGGTTTCGGCTGCTTTTTCAGATGGATTGTCTTCACCCTTGATAACTTCATCCACCTTTTGTTTGGCTGCATCTTCTAGCATTTTGCCAAAATCTAACGCATAAGCAGAGCTGGCAATGAAGCCAACAGATAAAAACAAGCCAATTAGTAGTTTACTCATCGCTATATTTTTCACTTTGGTACCCCTTTCAAGTACGACATCTTGGTCGCGCTTAAGCCACCCGCGCTGGCGTAGCTTTGTGCATCGCTGCTAGAGGTTTGGTAGCTTTCCATTTTTTTCATTTCATCTTCATTAAATTTGGCCGCTTTTAACTCTTCAGCGCTCAAGCCACGAATGCCCGTGGTAGAAACTACTTTGCCAGTGCCAGTGCGGCCGCTGGCGACATCGCTGATGGCGCTGCCACTGCTTGAAACTCCACCACGTTTAACAGACAACAAGCGCACCCAGCCTGTACTTTTTTTACTTTTAACTCGTAGCCAAGCGCCTTTTTTGGTGAGAATTTCTACGCTATCATTTTTATTCAAACTGCCGACTGTTTTGGCATCGGCAAACGGTTCTGCGCGCAGGCTATCCATTTTAATGGCTGTACCTTTAGATGATAAAGTAGCATCGCCAGCAAGCGCATGGATACTGGTTCCTAAGGTAGTCATAAATCCAATGATAATTCCAATTTTAAGTATGTATTTCATATTAAATCCTTTAAGTCTTCTTGATGCTCTAATTTAATAACCGCTTGTGCAAACAAACTACGCCATTGCGAGGCCAAGCTTGCCGCCGCTTGGTTAACTAATTTACCGTCATGCAGCGCATAACGCGTTACGGTGCTATTTGGTAGACCAATGCTGGCAATTAATGTTGGCAATTGCGTACTAATGGCTTGCGCATCTTGCTTGGCCGATGCTTCATAGGCTTTGTTATTATCTGCGTACATCCAACTGACGACCAGCATATCGCCAAATAAGCCCCAAATACCACTTTGCGTGCCGTGCAAAATCTCGATGTTATTGGGCGTTTTGCTAGCCAACTCTATCTCGCGTTTCAGTTTTTTTAACAAAGCATCACTTAACGATTCACTGGCTTCAACTAATATCGGCATCATTAACACGCGGTGTTCGGCGGCGTCTGCAGTAACACCAAACGCTAGCCAGCGCTGCAACGCGCGATCTGTCGCTAATGCGTAAATTTTGGCAATACCAAACAGCGCTACCGCCCATAAAATTGGCGCAGTTAAGTCTAAATAAGTGTTACTAAAGTTAATGGCCAAATATGAAAGCACCAATAAACCAATTTGGCTACCCGTAAATATAGAATTGAATTTATCTCGATCAACTTTAAAGTAAAACGCGGCGGTGGTCAGCCAAATTAATAATAGGCTGAGCAAAATATACGGCGTTTTACCGCGCCACACTTTTAAATAATCGCCATGTTTGGCGTTGTCGATGGCAGTTGCCAATATTTCTACACCTGGAAACTGCTTATCCATGGCGGTGGGTTTGATGTCGAATAACCCTGGCGCTGTTGAGCCGATGATGACGATTTTATGGGTGAATTCGTTTTGCGGGCGCGTTTTATCTTTACTCGCCATATCAGTAAACACATCGCTAAAAGTGGCATAGCTATAGGTAAATGGCTTTCCACGCCAGTTAATCAGCATGTCTTTAGGAATTTTTTGCGTGTTAGCGCCGCTAAATTCTGCAACGACTTTGGGCAGACTTGGCAAGTTCCAACCAAACTCATCATGCAGCATGCGATATTCACGCACAATACCGTCGTTATCGGGGTACACGTTGTGCGTGCCAAGCCTACTAACCTTAAGCGCGCCTTTAAAATAAGGCAGTATTGCCGCAACAGTAGCGTCTTTATTGGCCTGTGGCGATGCTGTTAAACCAGAACTTGCTTTTAAATCATCACTTATTGTTAAACCTGGAATTTGCGAATATTTTAATTGACTCAAGGCATCTTGACTGGCATCTAAACGCAAAATGGGGAAGAAGCAATTGTCGCAAGCGGTAATGACTTCATTAAAATAAGCGTCGCTATCGGCGTTGTAGATATCGGCATCGCTAAACACAATATCAAACACGATGGCTTTTGGGTTTTGCGCTTGAATATTCTCAACAAACTCGCCTAACACCTGCCTAGGCCAAGGCCAACGGCCATATTCTTTGGCAAACGCACTTAAGCTGGCCTCGTTAATATCCACAATTGCAATATCTTTGTCGGCTTTAGGCTCAATTACGCGATGCTTCACCATAAAGTCGAAAGCTTTATCACGCATGTTCTCGCCCACATGAAACACACCTGCATCAAGCAGCACTAGCAGAGTAAAAAGCGTGGCGAGATAAATGTAAAAATTATTTTTAAGTTTGCGGGTGAGATTGGCCAGCCACTGGCCAATGAGAAGTCTGAGTTTTATCATTGGTATGAATTATTTAACATTAAGAAATAAGAAGCCTGATTAGTTTAACTGTTAAAAACATTCGCACTAGCTTAATGCAAGCTAGAGTAGGCCACTATTTTGTTTCTGCCTGCATTTTTTGCCGCGTAGAGTGATTTATCTGCAGCAGAAAACATGGTATTAAAATGCGCATGAATACTATTAGAATCACAAAGGCCTATGCTTACAGTACAACTAATCGGTTGACCATTAAACATAATTGGTGAAGATTCAAATTTACGACGAATGCGCTCTGCCAGTATGAATGCCTCCGCTTCAGTAGCATTGGGCATGATAATGCAAAACTCTTCACCACCATATCGACCTATCAAATCAATCTCTCGTGCATTATCTTTGATTAAATCGGCAAAAGCTTGCAGTACTGAATCACCGCATAAGTGCCCATGAGTATCGTTAATCGATTTAAAGTTATCTAAATCCATCAGCAACATCGCTTGTGATTGCTTAAGCTTGATGGTTTTTAAAGTCTGCGCTTCAGCACTTTTTTCTAAGTTTCCACGGGTTAAGGTGTTCGTTAACCAATCATGGCCCGCAGACTGCTCTAATAACTCTGCCATTTTTTCGTTTACCATGGCAATAAAGCCAAAATTGATTGCAAGCAAACTTAACATGCACAATAAAAACGTAATCTTGTTTAAATTCCACTGAGTTAAATGTTCTACAGGCTGGATGTTATTTGCAGCGAGGATATATAGGCGAAAAAACGTTAATCCTGCAAAAATAACAAAACAGATGCCAGTAAATATGTATTCCCTGTAATGCTTATGGCGAGAGCGTTTAAGCAAATAGTGAGCACATAAAACGCTGATGGCGATACATAAAGAGGTGTTAAATAGGATAGAAATATACGCATTTTTCAAAAAAAATGTAATCAGTAAATTAATGATAACTATAGCAATCAAAGCATTTTGTATTGACTGAATTTTAAGTGGCTCTAGCTCAAAAATTCGAATGGAAATTAAATACATCGTCAAACCGTATACGAAGAATAAACTACCAATTAAGGCACGTACATCAACAGAAATGCCACTTTGAATAAAAGTGATAATGGAAAAGCTGAGTAAAATATTGGCGTATACCCAATGCTTTAAGCCTTTTAACATGTTGTCGCGCTGGTGAATGACCAACAACAATAGTGATAATGCAACTGCTAACACGCCAGACATAAACAGCATGGTTTTAAAATCTAGGGTTGCAAGCATAAGTAATAATCCACTTTATTTAAATAACATAGTCTATTTATATTTCGTAGGTAACGGCTGACTGTATTGATGCTGTGCAAATTGCCAATACGAAGCTTAACTCTATAACTATACTTGCATCGGCTATAATGTAGAACTATGAACATAGAAATTTTACATTTTTTAACTACACTTACACTTTTGCTATTAGGCTTATGGCTGGGTTGGCGCGAGTTTGCTAATAGTAAAAACAGCGCGCTATTAAACCAACTTGAAAACAAGCACCGTGCCATGTTGTTAGATTTAAATGATGGTTTAAACAAACTGGGAGACCGCATGAATGCTGCCTCGCAGGCCGGTAGTGAAAATCTCAAAAATACCGTTTCACTAGAATTAAACGCAACTCGTGATGCCATGCAAACTTTACAATTGGCGGTACTAGAAACTTTGCACAAAACCTTAAGTGAGCAAGGCAAATCGCAGCAAAGTTTAATTAATGACACCATGCTTAAAGCCACCACTACCTTGACGCAGAGTGTGGAAAGCTTGGGCAAAATTGTTGATGCGCGCTTGCTAGAAATTGGCGGAAAAGTATCCGAAAGACTAGACGAGGGCTTTAAAAAAACTAACGAAACCTTTATTAGCGTAATGGAGCGCCTAGCCACCATAGACGAAGCGCAGAAGAAGATTGATGGCCTGACTGTCAACATGGTAAGCCTGCAAGAGTTGTTAGGCGATAAGCGTAGCCGTGGTGCTTATGGTGAGGTACAGTTGGAGAGTTTGGTGCGTAATGTGCTGCCTGCCAATGGTTTTAAAATGCAGCATACGTTTGATAATGGCACACGGGTAGATTGCGCGCTGTTTTTGCCAGAACCAACAGGTACAGTCGCAGTAGATAGTAAATTTCCGCTCGAAAATTATCACAAAATGTTCGATAGCACATTGCCAGAATCCGCACAGAACTTGGCTGAGAAGCAATTTAAGTTGGACGTTAAAAAACACGTGGATGATATTGCTGCTAAATACATTATCCATAACGTCACTAGTGATGGCGCGGTGATGTTTATTCCGGCCGAGGCAGTATTTGCTGAGATTCACGCTTACCACCCCGAGGTGATTGATTACGCCATGAACAAGCGTGTGTGGCTGGTTTCGCCGACCACCTTAATGGCGGTGCTTAACACGGCGCGCGCGGTGCTAAAAGATGTGGAAATGCGTAAGCAAGTGCACATTATTAAAGACGAACTAGGCAAGCTGAGTAAAGACTTCGAACGCTTTGATGTGCGCATGAAAAAGCTGGCCGACAACATTCGCCAAGCGCACGAAAATGCGCAGGATGTGCACGTGAGTAGCCAAAAAATTACCAACCGATTCAAACAAATTGAGCGTGTAGAATTAAGCAATGCGCCAATCGAGTTATTGGATGTGGTTGATGACATTTTAGATGATAAATAACATTAAATAAAATTTTTAACTTCATGAATATTAATATTTTATATTTTGCGCGCATTAAAGAATCTGTGAATTATTCATCTGAGAATATTGATTTGCCAGCAGATATTCGCACAGTGACAGCGCTTAAAAATTACCTAGCTTTACGTGGCGAAAATTGGGCTAATTTGTTCAACGGCAAGCAAGTGATTCGTGCAGCAATTAACCATAGCTTGGTAGATGATTTAGCCGAAATTAATGCTGGCGATGAAGTGGCGTTTTTCCCGCCCGTTACTGGGGGATAGTTTGGGTTAATAGTATGTATGACTAAGTTAGCCATTATTACCACTCCCTTGATGGGAGAGGGTTAGGGAG
>JANMBK010000063.1:0-14525 GCA_031360365.1 Methylophilaceae bacterium | reverse complement strand
TAAGAAAAAGCTAGTGATAATCAGAAAAATTTGCAGTAGCCGCGTTTTTAATATTCGATTCAGTTTCATATTTATTTTCATTCAGTTATAAGAATCTTGCCCATAAACGTGCCGCTTTTTCTTTTAAGCGAGTGGCAATCGGACGCGCACGCCAAGCTTCTAATGTGATTTGCTTAGATACGGTTAAATCTTTCTCAAACGTTTGCTGCATCTTTGCGCCAAAATCTTGGCCCAGCATCACAGCATTAATTTCTTGATTATGTACAAAGCTGCGCCAATCAAGATTAGTAGAGCCAATGGTTGACCACACACCATCGATTAAGGCGGTTTTGGCATGCAATAATGCGCCTTGACGTTCATAGATTTTTACACCCGCCGTCAGCAATTCATCATAAAAAGAACGTGAAGCGTGAAGCACGAGACTAGAATCAGTTTTTTCTGGTAACAGCAATCGTACATCCACACCACGTACAACCGCTTCTTTAAGCGATGCCAGTAATTGAAGATCTGGCACAAAATAGGCATTGGTTAAAAAAACTTGCGTTTCAGAACTGTTAATTGCAGAAATTAACGTAGAGTAAATTTGGCTATAGGGTTCATCCGGGCTGCTACCAATGGCACGTACTATTTCATTGCCTTGACTTGTTAATACGGGAAAGTAATTTTTTTGAGCGAATGCCTGACCTTTTTGTGCTATCCAAGTTTCAAAAAATAATTTTTGAAACTCAGCCACCACTGGCCCAGTCATTTGCATATGCGTGTCACGCCAAGGCGTACCTTCTAACTCTGATACAGCCTCAACTTGTGTAGAACTATTTGTTGAAATAGGGCCTAAATTTGAATTGCCTATATTAGGGTATAGCGCATTTGCAGCATCAGTGTCCATAAGTGCTTTTTTTGGCTTGCTTTTTTGCTTACCAGATGCGCCACCACCAAAAGAGCCGCTAGAATAAACACTGCTGATATTGATGCCGCCAATAAACGCAATTTGACCATCAACAATCAATAATTTGCGATGGTCGCGTTGATTAACATCCCAATCTTTTCGTGTGTCTAGTGGGTTAATTGGATTGTACTCCAGCACATTGACGCCTGCGTCTGTGAGCATTTTGAAAAATTCTTTAGGTGTGCTGCTTGAGCCCACGCTGTCATAAATCAGGTTCACTTGCACACCGCTTTTTTGTTTGCCTATCAATAATGCAGCAAATTTTTGCCCAATCTCATCGTCTTCAATAATGTAGGTTTCCATATTGATATGATCTTTAGCGGTTTCAATTGCCTGTATCATGGCTTTGTAAGTCGTAGGGCCATCAATTAGCAAATCCACTTTATTGCCTATCACCAGCGGGCTACCAACAATTTCCGACTCAAGGGCTAAATGCTTATCAAATATATTGGTGTCATCACCATTTTTTTTAAGCTTGGCCAGTATGGCTTTGCTTTGCGCATTACTTATAGCGCCTTGAGCGCCTTCCAGTTTGACTTTATGTGGAGACTGCATAGCCATGTCTGGCGTCATTAAAGGTATAGATGAGCAGCCTGCAAGCAAGGTTGTAGATAATGCCACCATCAATTTTATTAAACTGGTTTTTTTCATTACCGCCAATGACGCTGGATTAATTTGGAATAATTGTTTGAACGCTGCATGCAATATATCAGAAACAAACATTCAGTTAAGTGCGTTATCACACAGAGAAATACTTAAAAATGAGATCGTAATGCTTGACTACACCTTTAGAAGATTGTTGCGCTTTAAGCTTTTTATAATTAAGTTTTTAAATTTCAATTTTTTGCTGGTCAATTAAGCTTCATCAAGTCTATTCAGACAGAATTTCTGCAATTGGTTGCAAGTGTTCAATATGCTCACATACCACTTTCATGATGACAATAAGGGGAATGCCAAGCAGCATGCCCCATATGCCCCATAACCAGCCAAAAAATAATAGCGACACAAATACGGCAGCCGCGTTCATTTTTGCTATGCGACCTGTCATCCAAGTCGTCACAAAAACACCAACAAAGGTTGCAATTAATAAAGAAGTGCCTGCGATTAACAATGCCATTGATACAGAATCAAACTGCATATAAGCTGCTACCCCGGTTGCAGCAGCAATAGCGGCTGGACCAAAGTAAGGCACAAGGTGCAAAAATCCTGCGGCGACTGACCAAGCACCCGCATTTTCTAATTTAAACAAATACAATGTAAGCCACATCAGAAGCCCCACCATAACATTGGTGACCACCAGCATCATCATATACCGTTGAATTGAGTGATTAATTTGCTCTAGCATGTTCACGGTAATTTTTTTGCGTGTCAGCGTTGGACCAGTCAGTCGTACCAGTTTGCGTTTAAAAGCGTCACCAGATAACAACAAAAAATACGCTAGAAATATCATGCTGATGGTTTCACCAACAAATCCAACAACCCCCAATGAGCCACGCCATAAGTAATCGCCTAGTTTAAATTTGCGTTCTTCAATCACTACATGCATGGCACGTTTTTTTATTTTGGGAACAGCATCGTCAACTGTATTGGTGGCTTTTTCAACTTGGTCAGCCGCTATCTGTACTTTTTGCATATTAGAAAGCGGCTCTCCGCGCTTGCTGGCAATTTTACTCGTGAGTTTTGTAGCTGCCTCAGGCAGTTTGCTGATAATCGATTGTACTTGACCGCGCAAGGCATAACCTGAGTACACAATAGCAGCCATCACAGCTAAAATAACTAGGGTTGAGCCAATCGCACGTGGAATTTTAATCTGTTCTAGCCAGATGACTAGCGGATTTAAAGTGTAGGATAGCAATATGCCAAGCAACATAGTGATAACAAAACTTTGCGCCCAGTCCAAAGCAAATACTATGGCGATAGTCATGATGACAATTAGCGCCACATTTTTAACTGGCATGATATCTTGAGTGACTGGCAATACGCTGTCAGTAATTGGTGTAGTGTTAGTTTCTAATGAAGGTTCTATAGACATAGCCTACTTTTCAGGTGATTGCGTTGAACTGGATAAATGTGTAGATATTGTAAACAAATTACATAAAATTATTTAAATTCTTATTTAAATTCAATGCTTAATCTAATTTAAAATTGTGTCAGCCTAACATAAAAATCACTATATTGAATGAATTATTGTTCTTTGGAATAGCCGATTAAACCTAAAAATACGCGCACAATTCCATAAGCGAGCCAAGATAGGAAGCGCTTAATAATATGTCGATTAGTCCATTCTTGTGGTAATACTTGATAAGCACCATCTTGTATAGATTGCATGATATCTGTGTGTAATTCTGCAGCAAAAGTTTTATCTTTCACCACAACATTTGCTTCGCGCGCTAATAACAGGCTGAATGGATCAATATTAGAAGAACCTACTGTTGCCCATTCACAATCAATCACTGCAACCTTGCTGTGCATAAAACCTTTACGATATTCGTAAATTTCGATATCGTTTTTTAAAAAAATAGCATAAAAAGCATGGGTTGCAAACATTAAGAAATATTCCATTCGACCTTGCAATAATAACTTAACTTTAACACCACGTTTTGCAGCATCTAATAAGGCTTTACGAAAGCGTCTGCCAGGCACAAAATAGGCATTGGCAATAATAATTTCTGTATGCGCTTGTGCAATCTCAGCCAAATAGGCTGTTTCGATATCGCGTCTGTTTAGTACGTTATCGCGCAATATAAAGGCGGCATTCATGTTGCCTTTTTCAGCTTTTGATGGGGATGCATCTTGTAAGTTCTCTGATGTTGAAAGCTTAGGTTTAGAAGTTTTTAGGTGCTCAGACTCCAAATGCGACCATGCCATGCGGCGCCAAAGTTTAGCCACGCTGCTTAAAATTGTAGGTAACAGTTTCCCCTCTACACGTACAGCATAATCGATACGCGGTGGTGTATTGTCAGGCACGTTATCGTCATCAATAATATTAATGCCGCCTACAAAAGCGACTTTGCCGTCAATCACCGCGACCTTGCGATGCATGCGACGTAATCGACTTTTTTTTAGGGTCCAAGGAGATATTTTTGGTCTATAAAACATGACTTTTACGCCAGCCGTTTCTAATTCTTTAACGTAAGCAGTAGCTAAATCTTTACAGCCAAAGCCATCCAATAATAAATTGACTGTCACACCACGTTGCGCGGCGCGTTTAAGTGCATTGCCGATGCTTATACCAATTTTGTCAGCCTCGTAAATATACGTTTGCAGATAAATTTCACGCATGGCATTTTCAATGGCATCTTCAAGCGCTGGAAAGTACTCAGCACCATTGCGTAATAACCTAATGTGATTACCGCCAATAAATGGGTTCATGGTTATTTCAAATGGTCTCACATTTTTGCTAAATATTTATGCTTTTGTCAGAGTTGCTGTTAAAATTGCATGGTCAGATAGTTTGATAAATTGTGGCCCTGAATGCACTTCTACATGCTTTATATGAAAACCGCGTACGTAAATGCGGTCTAGCCTTAGCATAGGTAGCCAGGATGGAAAGCTGCGCGCATGCTTGCCTGTGTAATGTTCAAATACCTCATGTAAATGCAAACGGCTGGCAAGCTGCTTGCCGCCACGCGTGCTCCAATCATTAAAATCGCCAGCAATAATTAAAGGTGCCTGTGCTGGAACATGCGCTTCGATATAGCTAGCTACAGATAATAACTGTTGTTGGCGCCAGTGTGCAAATAAGCCTAAATGTAGACAAATGGTGTGCAAAGGGTTATCCCAGCTAGGTACATTAATTTCACAATGCAACATGCCGCGCTGCTCTGAAGTGTGTGCTGAAATATCCTGATTGTAGGTTTTGATAATTGGGAATTTTGAAAGCAACGCATTGCCATGATGACCTGCGGGATACACTGAATTTTTACCATAAGCATAGTCTGACCACACTGTATCGGCTAAAAACTCTGCTTGTCCAGCTGTAGGCCATGTTAAAAAACGCTTACTTTTGAGTGCATGTACATCTTGCACTTCTTGCAAAAACACTACATCGGCATGAAGTTTTTGTAGCAATGCACGTTGATGATGCAAAGCCAAACTGGCATTAAAGTGCGTCGAGCCTTTATGAATATTGAATGTAGCAATGCGAAAGTCATCCTGCATACTGCGCCTAACAAATTATGCGTTGATGTTTAAGATACCACAACAATCATAAATTAGAAGTAGGGAAACGCTGCCTAAGCACTAGTTGGCTTAGTACTTTTTAACTGTAATCATCAGTCTGTGCGCTAGCGCACTAAATAAAGTAGTCGACCCTGTTAATCTTGACAGTATGAATCTAAGCCTTAGTCAAAGCAATGAAGAACAAGCCATTAACAACCAACACCAATTGATGTTGCTGCTGGCCTACTTGCAGATGCATGATTATCGATTTACCACCATTAGCCCAAGCAGCCACGAAAAAGTAAATAACCGAGCAGAAAATGCAATGGCGAGTGACTTAGCAGGCATTTTTGGTTGGAATAGAGCTTTTAAGCACGAAATGATTGAAGCTGATCTATTTGATTTAATGCTATCAGCCAATATTGTCATTGAAGTTGAAAATGGCTGGAAAAGCCAACTGCGAATATCCAGCATCAATGACTTACTTTTTTTGCACTCTGCTTACCCTACGCTTGGCAATGAAGCGGTTTTTTTTGGCCCCGATACCTATCGTTTTGCCAATGCAATCCACCATTATTTTGCGACTAACAAACAGCCTATTCACAGAGCAGTTGATATTGGCACTGGTAGTGGAGTGGGCGCTGTATTGCTGGCATTGGCACTGTCCAAGGCTGAAGCAGAATCTCAATCGGGCGTTGAACCAGAGCTTGATGTAGTAGCTATTGATATTAACAACGTGGCATTAAGTCTGGCGCGCGTGAATATGGCTGCCGCCGATATGCATCACATCACATTAATGCACAGCAATCTACTTAATAATGTTGCCGGCAATTTTGACTTAATGATTGCCAATCCACCTTATCTCATGGATGAATCAGAACGTACCTATCGACATGGTGGTGGAGAGTTGGGTGCTGCATTATCGCTGGATATTGTGGATACCGCTATCGAGCGCTTAAATCCCAACGGCACATTATTGCTTTACACTGGTGTAGCAATTTTGAGTGGCCATGATGCTTTTCTAACAGAAGTGGCGGTTAAATTAGATTTTGCAGGTTTTGCCTATGAATATACTGAAATAGACCCTGATATTTTTGGAGAAGAGCTAGATAGGGAAGCGTACAAAATGACAGATAGGATTGCAGCGGTCGTTCTAACAGCACGAAAAAATGCTTAACACACCTTCAACTTTTTGCTTATTAATCAAAACAAAAATAAAGCCATCATGCGCTTTTTAGGCATCGGCGAATGCTGTGATTTAGGTGCCATGTACATTCGGCTGCTGGAGGCGGGGAATGAAGTCAAAGTCTATGTAGAAAACGCGGATTATCATGATGTGTATGCCGGCATGTTAACTTTTACCCCAGATTGGCGTAGCGAATTAGACTGGATTCGCCAAGAAGAGCGCGAAGGTATTATTTTGTTCGAGTCTGCGACCAAAGGCAGTATTCAAGACACATTAAGGCAAGAAGGCTATCAGGTCATTGGCGGCAGTGCATTTGGCGATATGTTGGAAGGCAATCGTGAATATGGTCAACAAATCATGCAAGAAATGGGTATGCAAATTGCAAATACATATAAATTTACCGATTACGACACGGCAATTACGTTTATTCGCAAAACTAAAAAACGCTATGTATATAAAAGTAATGGTGCCGATTCTGAACGCACGCGAAATTATGTCGGCATGACTGAAGATGGGTCAGATCTCATCACACTTTTAAGCCATTATCAAAATCCAACAGACAATAGGCTCTTCGTAGACTTTGTATTGATGGACTATATCACTGGCATTGAAATCGGCGTTGGTGCTTATTTCAATGGCGAAAATTTTTTGCAGCCAGCCTGTTTAGATTGGGAACATAAGCGCTTTTTTTCGGGTAATTTGGGCGAGCTTACCGGCGAAATGGGCACAATTGTTACCTACGGCGGCGCTGAGATTATTTTTCAGCGTACGTTGCTGCAGCTGGAAAACAGGCTGAAAGAAAGTGGCTATTGCGGATATATAAATCTCAATATGATAGCCAATGCAGAAGGACTATGGCCATTAGAATTTACTAGCCGATTCGGTTATCCTGGCTATTCCATTTGCGGTGCGCTACAGCAAGATTCGTGGGAAACGCTATTTCGCCGCCTGCTTAAAAAGTCGTCACTTTACATTGCAACGCATGCCGGTTTTGCAGCCGGCGTAGTGTTAAATGTACCACCTTTTCCGTACAATTTCGGATACGAAGTGCTTTCCAAGGGCATGCCTATTATGTTTCAGCCATCTTTTACTAAAAGTGATCAGCAGTATTTGCATTTTAATGAAGTGGCCAAACTGGATAATAATTTAGTCACCAGCGGCGTGACTGGTAATGTAGCCACTGCCGTTGGAATTGGCGCAACCATTGAGGAAGCGCGCCAGCAAGTATACGATTTAGCCGCTAAAGTCATCTTGCCTAACATGCGTTATCGACACGATATTGGTGCAAATTTAATGGCAGGTGATTTACAGCAATTAATTGATTGGGGTTATATGGGTGAATCAAATTAAATGTTTTCTAAAACAATACGCTAAACAAGTCTTTGTTTATTTTTAAAAGCTGTCAGCTCATTCTGACAATACTTTCAGCAACATTTGTATTTATATGTAGGCTAAAGACTTTATAAAATTCACTTAGTTTAAAAATCTCTTACATTAAAGATTAACAAAAATAAGGAATTTTATATGACATTTTCACCGCGCCCTACACAAAACCGCCTGCTAAATATGCTGCAAGCAACGGGAGAAAAAACGTTTTTTTTACAATTGCAACTTGTTTATTTGCAAGAAGGTGAGGTGCTATTTGAATCAGGTCAGCAATTAACTTATAGCTATTTTCCCACTTCAGTGGTTATTTCAACGGTATTTGAAGGTAAGCATACGCTGCGGCTTGAAACAGAAGCCATTCGCAACGATGGCGTATTTGGCCTGCCGCCCATGATGGATAATTTGTTTATTGCGCGCGCAGTAGTGCAAACTGCGGGGCATGCTTATCGAATTGAAACCAGTATACTCAATAAAGAAATAAGCCGTTCACATGATTTAGTGCAAATTATATTAAGATACTTTCAGTTGCGCATGGCTAAAATTGCACAAATAGCGGTGTGCAGTCGATTTCACAATATTGAACAACAGCTAAGTCGAATTCTGCTTAATATATTAGATTATTCGCCCACTAATACCATTGTTTTTACACACAAAACCATTGCAGATAAGTTAAACGTGCGTCGCGAAAGTATTACTTTTCATCTGGCCAATATGCATCGGGCGGGTATTGTTAACGTGATGCGCGGAAAACTAGTCGTGTTAAATCGGGCTGCTTTAGAAAAAAGAACCTGTGAGTGCTATCAAGTAGTTGCCAATGAAGCGGACCGCTTATTAAATTGTAGCAACAGTCAACCATCAAATGGGTTTATGGAGCACAAAATACCCATTAAAGATTTGGAATATCGGTATGCATATTAAGCGACAGAATAGATACGTCGTTAAGTAAAAAAATGACCCGTATATGGGTCATTTTTTTAGCATTTAACGCCACGATTATTTTCAATCTATATTTTAACTATGGCATAGCAGGCATGCAAAACCACATTTTAGCCATAGGTGAAAATTTGAAACATCAGCGAGCTAGGAACAGGCGTTTTAACTCGCGAGCTTATTCCATTGATAGTGACAGGAGTGTAAACAATCAATGTTTAATGTAAGCTAACATACAGGTTGAAACTAAGTTCAAGTTTTAAAAGTAATTTCTTATCAGCTCAATGCATTAACTCCACAGCAAAATGCTCTCTGTATCTTTCATAACTTCTCGCGCCACAATATAAGCGCATTAATGCACCTTCTGCAATAGGTTTAGCCGTTTGCGGATTTTTTTTCAATGAGGAATAAATGACTTCTCGGTTCCAAGCTTCAGAATGTTTAATATCCAACGTGGCATGAAGCTGAAAATATTTTCGAGTCTCAAAATCTACGTTTAAACGCTTCAATCCTTCATTTACATAAGCTACTCTGCCAGGTGCGGTCATTTCAACTGCGCCTAGTGCGCCAATTGATTGAAAAGCGTAACGTCGGTTAATAGCCATTGCAAGCATTAAATTAGCTAGCGCCAGCGACTCCCAAACGGTTTCTTCAATGGTGGGCGTTAACTGCAAATTTTTGACGGTTTTCTCCAGCATTAAGCCATGCATCGAATTTTCATGACCACGACCCATTTCGTCCCAATAGTTGCGTGCCATTTCCAGCTTGGCTTGTGCTGGTAGTTTAACTTGTGTGATTGCCACTAAATCATCGAAACCTGCCTCACCTGCGGCCTCTTGTTGTAAAAACCAACGCATTTGTTTCATGGTTGCTTTGTTTGCCAGCCATGGAAATAAGGCATCATCTTGACCTGGTGCTTCAGACTTTAAATTGTCAAACCACTGCATAAATGCATCTGCTTCGTATGGCATATGCACTAAATATTGCTGTATATGCAGCCGCTCACTTTCAACAAAATCTCCTTCTTTAATTAATGTGTGTGCATCATGCAGCGTTTTAATTGCCCAATTAGCTTCTATAAAATGCGGTGTTAATCGGTGTTGATTAAATTTGGCTAACTGCACATGCAATTTTTTTTCAGGTGTCATTACCGAGGCAATGTTCGGTTTTACAGACTGCCTGTTTATCGGGATTAATGTAGGTTCCATCATGGTTTTCCTTTGTTAATACTTACCCTAATTTTGCGATTATAAAAACTGCCATCGAGTTCAATATATGAAGTTTTTTGTTGATGCAGAGTTAGCATAATGGCAATTGTTTAATTAAATTAAGGTAACAAAACATTTAAAAATAAATTAAGTCTGGTCTAAACTTTTGTCCTGATGAGGCGTTTCATTATGATTAGCACGTGGCGGCTCATCCAAATCATCAGGCATTGGGTTAGGGTTGGGATTTCCACTATCATCCATTTCATCAGACTCGCCAGCCCCTGGTATGCCAGCGCCATCGCCTGGACCTTGGCTATCGCCACCAGCATCACCCATTCCATCTTGCATGCTGCGCGGCGTGTTACCAGAGTTATCTTGGCCAGAATTGCTTCGACCAGTGTCGTCATAATCAAATTTATTGGTAAGCGTTGAATCATTGCTATCTAATTCATCATCGTCTAATACATCATCATCTAAATCATTTTGGTTGCTTTGCCATTCATCCACTTGTTTTTCGGCATCGTCTTTGTTGACGCCGTAGGCTTCTTGAATTTTTCCAGCAAGTTCTTCACGCTTACCAGCTACCACATTTAAATCATCATCCGTCAATTTAGCCCATTGCTGTTGAATGTTGCCTTTTAATTGCTTCCAGTTACCTTCTATTTGATCCCAGTTCATCATTAAATCCTTTCAATTAATATCGAATATTAATATTTGCAAATACGCTCTGTGTTTATCAGGAAAAGATATCTGCAAAATCCATGTGTTTCTAGTCTGCAAGGTTAAATTTGTTGTCGCCATTAGTCCGTCTGATAACGCACATAAATAAGGTTTTTTTACATAAATTGAAAGTGACCAATTGAAAGTGACCAATTGACAGTGTTCAATTAGTTGTTACTCAGACACATTTAAAGTGTGTGGCAATTAAATATTCGTGAAGTTTATGTTCGCTTACGTACAGATGGGGTGCTCTAATTACATTACCTTGTAGCATGAGAACCTTTAGCATAAGAAAATGGTTAAGTATTGACTGTGAAAATCGCCATAGTTTTAGTACAGAGTTTGCCAAAACATCATTAGCCGAAATACTCTTGCGTGTATTCAAATTGCAATTACTTTGAGTGGTCTACATGAATAATCCTGCTAAAGAATGGAAAATGTTGGCTGTATTTATTGCGGCTTTGACAATTAGCGTTGCTTTAGCTGAATATGTAGGCTGGCCTTTTTTAGCAGGACCGTTAGAAAAACACTTATCGTCTTTAATGAACCGACAAATAAGGTTTAACAACAATGAAGCATCTAATTTATCCAAATCCAATACAATTACCAATCAAACAAGTAACATTCAATCAGTTAAAAATCAAACCACTAAAGTCGCATTGTTTCAGGTCAAATTTATAGGCGGGGTTGTTTTAAAAACGGCCCAACTACACATTGCTGCACCTAGCTGGAGCAGCAAGCCGCACTTTGTTGATGGTAATAATGTAGTGCTTAAACTGCGCTATATCGACATATGGCGTGCTTACCGCGGACAGCAAATACACATTAAAAGTCTGCATGCCACTACATTGAATAGCTATATTGAGCGCAAGGCCGATGGTCGAGCATCATGGCACTTTAGCAATAAACCAAGAGACCCAAATAAGCCTTTGCGATTGCCTAGTTTTGATCAATTGTTGTTAACTAATGGCTTATTGCATATTGAAGATGCACCACTAAAATCAAATATCAAGGCACAAATATCCCTCGTTAGTAATGCTGCCAATGAAGATTCGCCTGTTTCAAATAATAGTAAGTTAACCGCCAATGCTACTGGCAGCTTCAAGGACTTGCCACTAAAAATTGAACTGGTTTCCAGTGGCGAGTTGCCAACTGGCACAGGAGAATCAAAAAAGTTACCTGCTGCAATCACCTTTAACGCCAATATTGGAAGAGCCAATTTAAGCTTCAAAGGCACAACCAAAGATATGATGCATCCGAGCAATTTTGCAGGTGACTTTAAGCTCAGCGGCCCATCATTAGCAGCAGTAGGTGATTTGGTGGGCGTTACTTTGCCAACCACTGCCGAATTTAGCACCAATGGTTTGGTGGAGAAGCAAGATTTAATCTGGAACACCAAAATAAAGCAAATGGCGATAGGTGGTAGCCGTTTAAATGGCCGTTTTACTTATGATAAATCGTTAGCAATTCCGCTATTAAAAGGCCAGCTGGCAGGCAAGTTAGTCATTACCGATTTAGGCCCTGCATTTGGGGCAAACCCAGACGATAAAAATCCTAATAAAGTATTGCCTAGCCGCCCTTTTGATTTGGCCTCGCTGCGTAAAATGAATGCCGACGTGATGATTGATATGCAATATTTAGATTTAAAAACCCGTTTATTAGACCCGCTAAAACCTTTGAAAGCCCACTTACAATTAAACAATGCTGTGCTCAGACTCAAGAAAATCAAAACATTTACAGCGGATGGCCAATTAACAGGTGAAATGGGCTTAGATGGTCGCGGCTCAAAAGCATTATGGGATGCAAACCTTGTCTGGAATGGCGTGCGACTTGAACGTTGGATTAATCAAAAGCGCGCAGATGGTCTGCCGCCGTACATTTCGGGCAGGTTGAATGGAAAGGCCGTTTTAAAAGGACAAGGAAAATCCACTGCAGAAATATTAGCTAGTCTAAATGGCAGTTTTAGAAGTGAATTAGTTCAAGGTGCGGTTTCACATTTGGGCATTGAAGTGGCGGGGCTGGATGTGGCGCAATCCATTGGCGTGTTATTTAAAGGTGATGAGGCGTTGCCAGTGCAATGTGCCGTGGTAGACTTACAAGCCAAAAACGGTGTGTTTACACCACGTGTCATGGTGGTCGATACGACCGATACCACCGTTTGGGTGGATGGATCACTGTCTCTAGCAACCGAGAAGCTTAATCTGCGTGCCATGGCGCTACCTAAAGATTTTAGCCCGCTGACATTACGCGTACCATTAAACGTCACGGGCAATTTTGCAAACCCACAAGTTTCATTAGAGAAAAAACCCGTTGGCTTAAAACTAGCCACTTCTGTCTTACTGGCCATTATTAATCCGCTAGCTGCCGTAATTCCGCTATTAGATTCAGGAGATACTAAAGAAGCTAAACAACGCGCTGCTGGCTGCAAAAATTTAATGCAGAAAAATAAGGCAGCTCCTGCTGCTAAATGATTTCAGCTTTTAATGATTTTAGATGAGAGCAATGGTCATTTTGACTTAGCTTAAACGGATACAAAAAATCCTCGCTAAGGAGGATTTTTTGCTAATTATTATAATTAAGACGCTATTAGTAATTACTGGGTGATGATTCAGTCCATTCCTGCATCGCTTCTTCACCAGGGCGGTCTATTTTTACTTTACCATCCTCAACTGAAGTGACCCAGCTTAATGGAATGTAATGATGGTTTCCTGCATCGTCTCTTTTTAATTTAATCGTGTCTTCGCCTTCCATATGGTCAACTTCTGCAAATTGACCATCTTGAGAACATACCACTGGCATATCGGGTTGAATTTGATTACTTTGCATATTAAGTCCTTAAATTAAAAATAAATATGAAAAAACTTTAACTTTAATCATAAAGTTTTCACCTGATTGATTACTATATTTTGCTTTTACATCAGCGTCTGTTAGGCCTCGCACATAAGCACACAAAAAAACTTATTAATTATGGTTCGTTAATTAAAAGTTTAATCATAAAATCACTCAGACATCCTAAAAGTTTTAATTTTTACTGGCGCATTACTGTCTGACTCATTTGCAGGTTCACCTTTTAATTCTGCCGTATTTATCTCGTCTTGCTGGTTAGGCTCAATGTCATTAAATTCATTTTGTAGCTTATCCAAATGTTCGTCAGGTTTTGCTTGAATATTTATAAATGCATTTCGAGCGCCTTCAACACCTTTGAGTAATTCATCTAATTTGATTTGGATAGAGCGTGTTTCGCGGTGCTGCACATGTTGAATCAGCAGCACCATCAAAAAAGTCACTATGGCCAACACGATGTGCAGTACAAACTGCCATGTTTCTGAAAAACTTAACCAAAATCCAACACCTAACCAAATCAAGATTAATGTAAAAAAGAATAAAAGTGCCCAATGCGAACTAATGCCAATGACAAAGTAGTTGGCAATACGCCTCGCGCTTTCTTTAATATCCATTTTTTTAAATTAATGTGTTGTTAAATTAAACTTTAAGCCACTATCGATTCTAAGTCTGGGCGCTCATTAAAACGATGCGTCGCAATGGCTGTTATAAATTTGTCGATAAAAGCTTTATCGACAGCTTCTCCCAACTCCACAACAACGCCAGGCCCTTTGAATTCTCCATTCTCCGCACCTGCGGATTGTGCCGCTTTATTTAATAACAGCACCCCACCATCTGACACTGCAATAGCTTTTCCATGTTTATAAGCTTCTTTTACAAATAAAATAGCATTTGCATCGCTACATAACGCGCTGGCACTGCTTTCATCACCTGGAATAAATACTGCATCAAACAATACAGATGACACAGTAGGCAAGCTGTGGTCTACGTGCATGATTTCACTTTCATTGCTGGTAATATCACCCAGTTTTGGTGCTAATAATTTAACTACTGCACCTTTCGCCTCTAATGCTTTACCTACTGCATTTACCACGGCACTATCCACATTATCGCTGACCAAAACCGCTATTTTTCGACCCGTTAT